>NZ_JBEOOY010000023.1:0-45836 GCF_040309585.1 Psychrobacter sp. GW64-MNA-CIBAN-0177 | reverse complement strand
CTTTATGATTATGTTTGATGATCGTATTAGTAAGCACTTAATCTAAATGGCAGTTACACAGAATTCGGGATGGGCTCTTAGAAAGATCAAAGTTTTGATGAATAGATTCATAGAAAGAATATCCAGCTATCCCAATAATGATTGCCATACAAACCAGTGAACCCGCTCTTAACCACTCGGCAGCTATTTTTTCCTGTTTTGCGCTATCAGCATATTCTGAAACAATAACTCTGCTTGCCGCATTACCTAGAAGAGTATCTAACTGATCGTTTTTATCATTAATAGCTTTTAACTCTTCTTCATATGCTAGCGATATGGCACTAATTTTACTTTTGTATGTCTCTTCTAATGACTCTATTTCTTTCGTTAAAATATTAGCCTTAACTTCACTTTCATCAAGTGATTTTTTTACTTTACGATTTAACTGTTCAAGTTTTTCATTCGTATCTTTTAATTGTTTCTTAAAAGATCTATAGTCTTGCATGTCGCTTGAGACATTTGAACGTGCCTTATCTGTTAAAGGAACTGTCAAAATTGGTGAACTTTCTATCTTTCCACGAAGAAAACTAGCACGTTCCGATAAATTTTTACTGTATTTTTTTGTTTGCTCATCTATATCGTTAACAAACATATTAATTGTACTTGCGTTCGAACAAACACTTAAAGCAGCTTCCGCAATTTTCTCTGCACTGCCTTTTTCCAGAGCAACCATGTAACTTTCATAAGCGCTTATAAAATAATCAATACGATCTCTAGTGCTTTTAGATACTGGATTTTCACCAATGCTATCTCGAAATTTATTAAATAGCTCTAAGATATCTGCTATACCCTTTTCGAACTCTAACAGCATATCTTCCATAATGTTCTCGGTCTGTATACATAAATCGATAATTATATATTAAATTTAAGAGTATGAGATTTAATTGTTCAACTAGGTCGCTATCCCAACTAAGTAAATATCTACTTAAGCAAGCTGCCACTCTTGACGCGTAATCTTGTACAGCACATGCTCAGCCAGTCGATGATCAGCATCGAGCATCGGATGAGAGAAGTTGTCCTGCGTATCAGTCATACCAATACGCTGCATAAGCTTTTGCGAGCGCTTATTTATAACGGCAGTAAAGGCAATTACTTCGCTAAGTTCTAAAACATCAAAGGCATAGCGCAAAGCAGCCTGCGCGGCCTCGGTCGCATACCCTAATCCCCCAATAATCATTGTGCAATCGCCAACCAATCTCAACAGCAGGAGAAAACGGCATATCAGCATGCGCGTCATTTAAACCAACCATACCGATAAAGTCATCGCTTTTGTTTGAGCCGCCTTTGCGACTCACCGCCCAAAACCCCCACCCATTATCCTCAATCAGCGTTTGGCACTTTTTGGCGATAGTATTACTCATGGAAGTGGTTAATAACTTGGGAAAGTATTCCATCACTTTAGAATTAGCATTCATCTCAGCGAATGGCGCAAAGTCGCTCGCTTGCCACTGTCTTAAGTACAGTCGTTCGGTTTCTATCATGCTTGTCATGTCGGTCGCTTAATACTTATTATCGCTAGGATTTCTTATCCAGCCAGCCTTGTTGTCTAGCATAGGTTAGGTGTTCGGGCGTATCAATATCATAGGTAAGATTATCGTTGATCACTGTACCTATTTGATCGGCTGGTAACCCTCTAATCAAATGCCTTAACCCTTTATCTCCTGCTAACATTGCCTGCCATTGTCTAAGCAGTTTATAGTTAATGACTAAAGGTAGACCAATGATATTGCTTGTGGATTTATTGGTGGCAGAGTTATTATTAAGTTCTGCTTCACCTAAATTTTGGCAGTTGTGCCAACTATAATAGCGACTTGCCACTACAGACTGTTCACCAGCCAGTAAAGCGGTTAAATGTGGCTCATCTAGTAGAATTTGATCAACACCCATAATGAGCACTCGCTCGATTGAATAAGCGTCAAGACTGGCAATTTCAAGACTAGCGATGGTCTCAATACCCAAACGCAAACTGTCCGCCATGCCGGTGTCAGGTTTTGAATTTAGCACCGCTTGAACCGTTGGATATTGCATAGCCAGCTCTGTAACTGCATTAGCAATTGCAGGATGCTTATCAGGAATTACAACGACGATGGATTGCGGATTGGTGCTTACTGCTAATCGGATCATGCGCACGATTAATGGCTCGCCATTTTTAACGAGTAGCTGCTTAGGTTGACCGAGTCGCTGACTGAGGCCACTTGCCAATACGATGGCCGCATGATTTTGTACTTGGCTGTCAGTGTCTTTTATAGGCGTACCGCTACTCATATAAGACTTGCCACAATATCAGCGTCCATATCATCACCGCTTGCTGCTAAATTCGAGATTTCACTGCGAGAACCCTCTACTGATACAGTTTGATCGTGCATGACTGCATTTATCTGTGCCATGATACCAAGTGCGAGTGACTCTGGACCATCTCCGCCCAGCTTATAGCCAATCGGATAATGTAATTTACGGATACCATCACCCAAAACAGTAGGATTCGCTATGTTGGCGCTGATTTCATTGATTAAGCGTTCAGTACGATAGCGCGGCCCCAACTGACCTAGATATCTATAGTTTTGCGCATGTGCTAGCAATATCGCCAAGCGAGCGCGGTCTTGAGTCAAGCTATGTGACATCAGTGCCACAGCAGCGTTATGACTGAGCTTTAGCAAAGTATCCGTATCTTCCAACGATAACGGCAGCACTTCATCTGCTTGCGGGAAACGTATACGTGTGGCGTATTGCGCGCGACTATCTACAACGGTGACATGCCAATCTTGCAATTTTGCCATGGTGACCAGCGGCATGACATCATTGCCTGCACCGCAAATCAGCAGACGGATTTGTGGCTCTAATCTTTGTACCAGCCACTCTGTTGTTAAATTAACGTTGTCATAATGGTCATCATCTTTCACAACAACGTATTCGGTCTTTTTATTACCAAGCTCATGTTGAGCTAGGTTTTCGACCGTATTGAAAAGAGTATTTGAAACATCAAACCCGGCTTGATTTAAGCTGTTACTAGTGCCAATACCATTAGCGCCTATAGTCGTAATTTGTTCTGACTCGGTATAATTATCCAAATTAATGCGCATACCGATTTGCAGTTCAGGATTTGAGTTTTGGCGACTAGCAGAGCGAATTAATGTGGCTATCGTGACGGGTTGCTGCGTACCTCGAACTTGACCAATAACATTCAAAAGCGCCGTCGCTGTCGTTAAGCGCTCAAACAAAACATGTACCCGTCCATTACATCCTAAGCCAAAATTCAACTCGTCTAAATCAAGGTCTGGTTCATCATAGAAATCAACATTTAAAAAATCATTTTCGGACGTCTCTTCTTTAGCAGCTGCTTTCGCTTCGCCATTTTTGGTGTATTCAATATCATCGCCCGTTTGATAAACTTGTACGCTTGCGCCATTACGAGTAAGCCAAAAGGCACGTTTGATAATATGCGGCTCAAGGCAGCCACCACTTATCATTCCGACCGAGCGTCCATCTGCGCATATAAGCATCATCGCGCCAGCACGACGGTACGCTGAGCCTTCTGTATGAACGACAGTAGCCAATACAGCATCAACACCTTGCTGCTGAGCCTCGCTTGCCAGCTTCAGAATGTCAGCGACTTGATTCATAATGCCTCTTATTTAATAATTGTTTTTTGTTAGTGAATTTTTTGCTAGTAATAAAATATACTACCGACTCAGTTACAAAAACCCGCTCAGTAAGCGGGTTCTTGTCATACATAAGCTGATAAAACTACTCTGGCATCTCATAAAGCAGCTTGTCGAGGGTAATCGGGAAGTCATAAACACGCACACCGACCGCATTATAGATAGCATTGGCAATCGCGGCAGCAGCACCTGCAATAGCCGTCTCACCGATACCTTTGATGTGCATTGGATTGGTATAAGGATCATCTTCTTCTACCAATATGACATCTAACTGCGGTACGTCCGCATTAACTGGCACATGATACTCGGCAAGGTCATGGTTACAGAGACGACCGTCACGTTTGTCATGAATCACTTCTTCCATCAACGCTGAGCCAATACCGAACACCATACCGCCATAGCATTGCGACGTTGCAGTTTTGTGGTTCAGAATACGACCAGCGGCAAATGCACCTGTCATACGTTTCACCCGAATCTCACCAGTGACTTTATGAACCGCCACTTCAGCGAAGTTCGCGCCAAAAGAGGCTTGGCGATGGCTCTTACCGTTCTTACCCGGTTTTATCTGGCCTTTAGCAGTGATTTTTTGCTCATCATAGTCAGCGACCACATCCGCAAGCGCATAAGACTCTGTATTATCAAAATCATACTCTTGTGATGCTGACTGTCCTGATAGCGAAAGCCCTGTGGTTTGCGATAGCTTATCAATAGTGCTGTCAGCAAATGATTGGCCGCTCTTTTTGGCAGCCTCCATTGCCGTTAAAGCATGCTCGCCTGTTTTCTTGATTTGACCATTGTCTAACTGAATGTTGTCAGGATACAGACCAACTTTTTCTGCTAGCATTTCACGCAGCTGCTCACAAGCAAGATAGACACCACTACCCGCACTCGCAGCACCCCAACTGCCACCTGAGCCTGATGCTGGTGGCAATGCACTGTCACCTAGTTTCATCTCAACATGGTCGATAGGCAGTCCTAACAGGTCTGCCGCTACCTGAGAAAACACCGTATAAGACCCTGTACCGATGTCTGTCATGTCTGTCTCGATAACTGCTTTGATACCAAGTGCTTTTGACTCATCTACCTGTAGGGTTGCACGTGCTTCAGATGGCTGTAATTGGTTACCACGGGCAGCCGCCGCCATGCCTGTACCTATCCACCAGTCACCTTCTAATTGACTGGCAGGCTTGGGATTATGCTTATCCCAACCAAACTGTTCAGCGCCCTTCTCCATACAAGCGACTAGCTGACGGGTGGAGAAAGGAATCTCTTCGGTAGGGTCCTCTTCAGGCTCATTACGGCGGCGCAGCTCGATTGGATCAATGTCCAGCTGTGAGGCTAGCTCGTCCATGGCACATTCAACCGCAATCAAACCCACCGCCTCACCCGGCGCACGCATCGAGCCTGATAATACTTGATTCATATCTACCATCTGATAATGTACACGGCGGTTTTCACCACGGTATAGATAATGGGTAGATAATGCCGTCGGCTCAAAAAAAGCTTCTCCTGGCAAATTACTGGTCGTAGTATCATGAATAAATGTGTTGATAATACCTTCTTTATTACAACCAATAGCGATACGCTGACGCGTGTTTGAGCGTCTGACCGTTGCTTCCATCACTTGTGAACGCGTCATAGTGATTAGCACAGGACGACCCAGATCTTTCGCAGCAATCGCCGCTGCAATAGATTCAGGAGCAATACCGAGCTTACTACCGAACCCACCACCCACATAGTGTGCGATCAGTTGTACTTGATCTTTATTTAGGTCCAGAGCATCCATGACTTGCTGTTTGCAAGAAGCGATCATCTGATTGGAAGTATACAAAACGAGCTTATCGCCTTCCCAATGAGCCAACGTTGTATGGGGCTCCATCGGAGAGTTGCTTTGACTTGGGGTATGATAAAAGCGATCAACGGTCACTGCCGCATCAGCTAAGCCTTGGTCTGGATCGCCTTGGACATTATTTTTATCAGAGCCTTTTTCTTCATCTACCGCATGTGCGTTAGAGAGCTCTTGAGTAAAGTTTAATGCCGCTTGGTCAGTCTCATCCTTATAAGTCACTTTCAGCGCTTTAGCGCCTTCTGTTGCGGCCTCAAAAGTTTCGGCGATTACAACAGCTATGGGCTGACCATGATAAAACACTTCACTCACACCTTGAGTTGGTGCTTTTGTTGCCCCGCCCTGTTGCGAATTACGTAAGAAGTGCTCAGGATCGGTCACCACTTTGATGATACCGGGAATATCATCTACAGAGCTACTGTCGATACTATCTACTTTGCCCTTGGCAATAGTTGCCCCAACCAAGACGCCATAGACTTGGTTTTCTAGATGAATCTCTGCTGAATAAGGCGCTTGACCACTGACCTTTAATGAGCCATCAACACGGTTGATTGGCTTACCAACTAGCTTGCTTGCCGTTGTACTAAATAGCGTTTCAACAGGCTCATCCATGGTCAGTTTTTTGGTTGGTTCTGACTGTGTGATTGATTCTAATAGTGCCATGATTATGCTCCCTCGCCCGCTAATGCGCGCTGAATAACTTGTTTTAGTAGGCGACGCGTCAACGGTATTTTAAAGTCGTTCTGACCATTACCTTTGGCATCATGCAATAATAGATCAGCGGCCTGCGTGATAACGTCGCTATTGCCATCGGTATCCGTTAATAGTGCCTCAACCTCTTCATTACGCCATGGCTTGGTACCGATGCCGCCGAACGCCAATCGTACTGTCTTTAGGTTGCCATTGTCGTCAGCATCGATGACTGCGGCACAAGATACCAGTGCAAAGGCGTAAGAAGCGCGATCACGCACTTTGTCATAGGTATGCATGCCCTTAATAGGGGCAGGTAATACAACATGAGTAATCAGCTCGCCTGCTTCTAGCACATTTTCGATATGCGGCGTGTCTTTTGGCAAACAATAAAAATCTTTGACATCGATAGCGCGAGTCGAGCCATCTGCTTTAACTGTCTCTATCGTGGCATCCAGTAAGCGCATTGCCACTGCCATATCGGATGGGTGCTGAGCAATACATGAATCACTGGTACCTAAGACAGCTAGGGTACGGTTCTCCCCGTTGATAGCAGGACATCCTGTGCCCGGTTCACGTTTATTACAAGCGCTGTCTGTTTGATAAAAATAATAGCAACGAGTACGCTGTAAAAAGTTGCCGCCCGTTGTCGCTCTGTTACGTAGCTGACCAGTCGCTCCTGCCAAGATAGCTCGGGACAATACTGGATAGTTTGCAATCACCTCAGGATGCGCGGCCAAATCGCTATTGGTCACAAGCGTACCAATACGTAAACCACCATCGGCAGTCGTTTCTACTTGCTCTAATTCTAAACGAGTGATATCGACCAGTTTGATTGGGGTTTCGATCTCTAGTTTCATGAGATCTAATAAGTTGGTACCACCTGCGATAAAAGAAGCGTCTTTGCCGCTAGCAGAGGTTGCGGCTTGCTTAGGTGCATCAGCGCGGCTATATTCAAAACGTTTCATGAGTGGTCTCCTGCCTTGCCTGTTATTGTTTTGTTATTCGCTGAGGCTTTATGGAACTGAGCCTCGCTTGACGGCGGTGACCAAATACCTGTTACGCTTGAATTTTGTGTAGAGGTGTCATTGGTCTGGGCAGCAGACTCTGACATCTCATTTTCAAGTACTTGTGAGATGGCTTTGATGATATTGGGATAAGCGGAGCAGCGACAGACATTACCACTCATGCGCTCAGCGATTTCTTGTACCAGAAGGCTATCAGGATGTTGTAAGTCTGTGCTCACATGGCTTGGCCAATTTTGTTTTACTTCTTCTATTAAGGCAGTCGCTGAACAAATTTGACCTGGGGTGCAATATCCGCACTGAAAGGCATCGTTATCTTTAAAGGCTTGTTGCAGCGCCGATAGTGAATCCGGCATACCGATGCCTTCGATGGTCGTAATCTCATCACCATCATGCATGATAGCAAGTGTGAGACAAGAGTTGACTCGGCGACCATTGATGAGCATGGTACAAGCGCCGCATTGGCCGTGGTCGCAGCCTTTTTTGGGTCCAGTAATTTGTAAATGTTGACGACAGACGTCGAGCAGTGTCGTACGGGCGTCAAGATTCTCGAGCTGATAATCCTGCTTATTGATTGTTAACGTCAAGGTAGACATGCTGGCTTCTCGCTGGCAGATGAATATAATGGGTGAAAAAAGCGCCTTATAGCTACGGCGGCAATAAATCCATTATGGCGTACCAAAAAACTTGTTTTGTTTTTATTTTGTAGTTGTTGCAGTATAGTTTTTAATCCGAGGCAGTACCTAAAAGTGTGTACTACCAATCGCTGTAAGCTAACTGATAATCATTTACCTCAATCAGCCTAACCATCTGCTGCTAGCTAGTATTAATTGGTTTTAATTTATCAGCACTCAAATTCAGGCCATATGATTTAGCAATATATAGTGAATTCAGTATAAAAACGATACAGTGGGACTGGGATAAATTTTTCGCAGCCTCTGTCTGCGTAGGTACAGCACACAAGGAAAATTTAGACCAGTTCCACCTTGATATATAATGTATCTGTTTTATTTAGGATTGACTATATTATGTGAAGTGGGCAATCTATTTTTTAGAAAAAGGTAGTATATTAAATAGACTTCAATAAAGAAAAGCCCCACAAACGAAAGTTTATAGGACTATTATGAGGCTACTTTAGAATGATCATTTCAAATCAAACACCTAAAACTAGGCTTTAGTGATGATTGTTTCTTCGTCAAATCGAGACTTAGGCAGATCAGCATTAAAATCATCTTCACTACGATAGCCAAGAGAAACCATTGCGACCGCTGTATAGCCCTTACTACGTAAATCAAACTCTTCATCAAGCGCTTTTAAATCTGCGCCTTCCATCGGCACAGCATCAATACCCAAAGTAGCAGCGCCTAGTAGTAATGCACCCATATTGAGATACAACTGCTCTATCAACCAATGCGGCTCGTCTTTTTGCTCATAACGACGAATGTCCAAGAACATTTTACGCGTTTGATGCATTTGCTCTTTGAGTTTTGGTTCTGCAAAGCGACCATCAGCATCTTCTTTATCGAGCAAGCCTTCTAAAAACTCGTCATCGGCATAGACACGGCTACAGAATACGATGACATGCGAGGCATCTTTTACTTTGGCATCATTGAATTCATACATGCCCTCAGTGCCTTTTGCAATTCGAGCTTTACCCGCTTCGTCATCAGCAATCACAAAATGCCAAGGCTGAATATTGGTGCTCGACGGACTGAGACGTAAGATATCTTTTAGACTCTGAAAGTCTTCTGCTGATATTTTTTTGTTGGTATCAAACTCTTTGGTGCTGTAACGCCATTTCATTGCTTCAGTGATATTTTTCATATATGACACCATAGTGAGTGTTAAGTTTTTATTGTTTATTGAATTATTATTAGCGTTATTTATAAATAATCATCGCTAATTTCAATGGAGCAACTTTAAATAAAAACCTGTTTTGTGACCACGGCAGATTGGTTAAGTAGTCATGGGTTTTGTTATCAGTGCGTCAGTTGTTAGACCGTTTTTGCAAAAATTTCGGCTATCCTACTGATAATAGTTACAATTGAGCTACCTAAGTGATAACGCAGACTGTGCAGACTACATTGTAATCGCTCCCTCATTCTCTTAATATTGACTGAGTGATATTATCCAAAGCTGATTCAACCAAGTCGCTTTGGCTGATATGTCTAGCTATAAAATACCGTCATAAAAAATAAACAATAATGCTTGCGAGGATATATGAGCACATCAGAAAAACCACTCCGAATAGACATCGTCTCAGACGTTGTATGCCCTTGGTGCGTCATTGGTTACCGCCAGCTGGCAGAAGCGCTCAAGCAAACCAACACCGAACATGAGATTCGCTGGCATCCGTTTGAGCTTAATCCAAATATGCCCAGCGAAGGACAAAATATGCGTGAACATATTATGGAAAAGTATGGTTCGAGTAAGCAAGAATCTGATGCTAGCCGTGCTCGATTAATAGAAGCTGGTCGTGAGGTCGGCTTTGAATTTAACTTTAACGATGACACACGTATGCATAATACCTTTAATCTGCATCAGCTCTTGCACTGGGCAGATCAGCAAGGCTGTATGCACGACTTAAAGCAAGCGTTGTTCGCCGCACACTTTACCCATGGTCGCAATATTTCTGACAATGCCGTGCTCGCCGATATCGCTGCAGAGACCGGCTTGGATCGTAATGAAGCACTAGCCGTGTTAGACGACCAGCGTTTTGCTAAAGCAGTAAGAGAGGCTGAGCAACATTGGCAGCAGCAAGGCATTCAAAGCGTGCCGGCGGTAATTTTTAATGAACGTCATTTGGTTAGCGGTGCGCAAGGTGTAGAGAATTTCACGAATATTTTGCAGCAATTAGCTGACATGCCAGACTAGCTTTGTTGATAGTATTTCCTGACTAGCTTTGTTAACAAAATTTCGTTCGCTACTCATAAAAGGATCTTTTATGTCCTCTAATAAATCAGCCTCGATTATCGTGTTTGATGTCAATGAGACGCTACTCGACATCGCCACTCTTGAGCCATTGTTTGCCCGACTGTTCGGTGATAAGCAGATACTCAGAGAGTGGTTTGCCCAATTGGTGCTTTACTCACAAACCATGACTTTATCAGGACTCTATACGCCTTTTGGTGGGCTTGGCGTCGGTGCGTTGCAGATGACCGCTGATATCCATGAAATCACGCTAACAGGTGACGATATCGATGAGTTAAAAGAACGCATGAGCGAAATGCCTGCTCATCCTGATGCAATACCGGCATTAACCAAACTACGTGACGCAGGGTTTCGACTGGTAACGTTAACCAACTCAGCGAGCAGCCCGTCCCCTACGCCACTTGAAAAGGCAGGGTTGAGTGAGTTTTTTGAGCAGTCTTTTAGCGTTGAGAAGGTTGCAAAATTCAAGCCTGCGCCTGAGACTTATCAAATGATCACTAAAGAGCTGGCTGTTGAAATGTCAGATTTGTGCCTTGTCGCTTGTCATCTTTGGGATACGATTGGCGCGCAAGCGGCTGGCTGTCAAGGAGCGTTTCTTAAACGTCCTTATAACGCTATGTTGCCCGCCTCCAATGTGCCAACACCGGACTTTGTGGCCTCAGATCTTGTCACACTTGCTGAGCAGATCATTCTTGATACTCAAGGCTAACCGTTATTTATAAGCCTATCGTCAACATATCCTAAAAATGCTACGATGTTGCTGATATATCGATATTACTTTTCACTGACTATATTTTTAATGCTAAAAAAATGCCGCCCTTATATAGGGACGGCATTTTTGGTTTTTCTATCTTATAAAACTAGGGCGTGTCTTCAAGATTATCTCTTAAAAATGAATCACCGTACGAATACTCTCACCTTTATGCATCAGATCAAAGGCTTCGTTGATATCTTCTAATGGCATCGTATGAGTGATAAAGTCATTTAATGGGATGTCACCTTGCATATAACGATCGACGTAGCCTGGCAATTCGCTGCGACCTTTGACCCCGCCAAATGCTGAGCCTTTCCAGACGCGGCCCGTCACTAGCTGGAATGGACGGGTTGAGATTTCTTTGCCTGCACCAGCGACACCGATGATGACCGACTCGCCCCAACCTTTATGGCAGCACTCAAGCGCTGAACGCATCACATCGACATTACCAATACATTCAAAAGAATAGTCTACGCCGCCATCAGTCATCTCAACGATGACCTCCTGAATAGGCTTGTCATAGTCTTTAGAATTGATGCAATCAGTCGCGCCAAGCTTCTTAGCCAACTCAAATTTATCTTCGTTAATATCAATACCGATAATACGACTGGCTTTTGCCATTTTTGCACCAATGATGGCGGCAAGGCCAATACCACCAAGACCGAAAACAGCAACGGTAGAACCTTCTTCAACCTTAGCGGTATTCATAACCGCGCCCATGCCGGTGGTCACGCCACAACCTAGCAAACAAACTTTTTCTAATGGGGCGTCTTTGTCCACTTTGGCCAACGAAATCTCTGGCAAGACGGTATATTCAGAGAAAGTTGAGCAACCCATGTAATGATAAATTGGCTCACCGTCTTTATAAAAACGCGTGGTGCCGTCTGGCATTAAGCCTTTACCTTGAGTCTCGCGTACGGCTGAGCATAGGTTGGTTTTACCTGAAGTACAGAATTTACAAACGCCACACTCTGCGGTATATAAAGGAATAACGTGATCGCCGACTTGAACGCTGGTCACGCCTTCGCCGATTTGCTCAACGATACCGCCGCCTTCATGACCTAAGATAGCTGGGAATACGCCTTCTGGATCTTCACCAGATAAAGTAAACGCATCAGTGTGGCAGACGCCACTGGCGATGATTTTTACCAATACTTCGCCCTTGCGCGGCAGCATGACATCCACTTCTTCAACAGATAGTGGTTGGTTCGGGCCCCAAGCAATGGCGGCTTTCGATTTAATAAATTTATCTGACATAGTTGTCTCTCTTTTTAATTAGTTTTATCGATTATTGAGCACAGACCTATTCATCTTATAGTGCTGACTTAGTAGAGGCAAGCGACAGTTGTACCAGTCTGTGAAGCATTAAACTTTATACTGACCATTATAGTCGTTTCTGCCATGATAACAATGTGCTATATTTACAAATATCTTTTACACAGTGGTAATAATCATGCGCTGGGATGGTATTAGCGAGTTCGTCTATGTGGCGGAGTATGAGAGCTTCACACGTGCTGCCAAAGAATTGGGCATCTCAACCGCGCAAGTCAGTCGGCAGATAAGCGCTTTAGAGAAACGTCTCAATATTAAATTGCTATATCGTACAACTCGTAAGGTAACACTGACTGAAGAAGGCCGCGTGTTTTATCAGCATTGCCGCAGTGTACTCGATGGCTTGGATGCCGCTGAGCAAGCGGTGAGTAACTTACAATCAAAACCCCAAGGCAGGATTAAACTGACCGCCCCTGTCACTTATGGCGAGCAGCAATTATTGCCACTGGTCAATGATTTCATGGTGCAATATAGTGATATCGAAGTGACGGCATTTTTGAGTAATCAAAAAATTGACTTGGTTGATGGCGGCTATGACTTGGCAATTCGTATTGGCAAATTAAGCGACTCAACCATGATGGCAAAAAAACTCAGCCGTCGTACCAACTTCGTCTGTGCCGCACCCGCTTATCTTGAAAAATACGGCACGCCTCATGCTTTGTCCGAGCTAAGCCAACATAACTGCTTACTTGGCACTCGCGACTATTGGCACTTTATAGATTTTAAAAAAACAGATTCTAAAAAAACAGGTTCTGGAAAAGACGCTGATAAAGAAAAAAACCTGCGAGTGTCTGGCACTGTGCAATACAACAGTGGTCACAGCCTAGTCGATGCTGCCTTAAAAGGTCTGGGTATCGTGCAGCTACCTGATTATTATGTGCAAAAACACTTAGCATCAGGTGCGTTGGTCAGCTTACTGGATAACTATAGAGAGCCTGAAGAAAGTATCTGGGCCGTCTATCCGCACAACCGTCATTTATCGCCAAAGATTCGGTTGCTGGTAGATTATCTAGCAGAGCGTTTGGCTTAGATGATAGTTTTGGCTTAGTCATTCTTTAAGAGGTGTTGTAATACGACCCTTTACTATGCGCAGTTTATTACGCACAATGCTATGAAGTACAATGTTATGAAGCACAATGTTATGATTCACAATGAATATTTGATATTACCAACCATCACTCACTGAATAAACAACCACAATAAAAAAGGACTTTTTATGCTTAAGATTATCTCTATCGCTGCTCTAGCTTTGGCCGTATCCTCTTGCGCCAGCGTTGAAAATATTTTAAACGCGCCAGACAAGGGGCAGTCGACGCCAGAAACGATGACTGCTATCAATGCTGAAAAGGGTTTGGTGACGATGCAAAGTAATCACTCCGTTCAAGATACCACTGATAAGCTAGCGGCAATTATTGAAAGCAAAGGCATGAAAGTATTTGCGCGCGTCGATCATCAAAAAAATGCGCAAGGTGTCGATTTAACATTGAGACCGACGCAAGTGATTATGTTTGGTAATCCGAAAGCGGGTACGCCATTGATGAATTGCGAGCAAAGCGTCGCTATCGATTTGCCGCAAAAAATCCTCATCAGTGAAGATGCTGATAAAAAAGTTTGGTTGTCGTACAACAATCCTGAATATCTTAAAGACCGCCATAATATAAAAGGTTGTGATACCCAGCTCACGAATATTGCAAAAGCCCTTGATGGTGTTAGTAAAGCAGCTATTGCAAAATAACCTATAAATGAAAGTCTAAACAAATAAAAAGGTGGGATACAAAAGCATAACCCACCTTTCTCATGTTTTAGAAAATTAAATTATTAGCGATTCTCAGATTGTGCTATTTGCTCATGTAACTCTACTTTCAACTTCTTTGCACATTCAATAATTTTCTTTCGACCGGCAGGAATAGCGCCGTACTCAATTGCTGTCTCTCGCATTTGCACCGTCACATCATAGTGCGGATAACTGGCATGACGGTGGAATAAACGCTTATCCACTTCAATCAATGCCGCAAAGTCATGCAACTCTTGCAGGGTATCAGCCAGCATATGGCACCATTTATAGCCTTTAAATTCTATCTGCATAAAATCAACGTATATCGCCATAGAGTCGCCTCCTTTATTATCATTAGCTATTTTATCATATGCTAAACAACGCTTTCACAAAACAGCCATTAGAACAATTCACGTGCATCTTTCTTAAGCTGTTTCAGTACGACTTGGTATTCGCTATCATTGGTTTCAAGGCTGCTTAGGCGTCCATAACGCAGTTGACGATAGTCCTGCTTCATCTGTATTATTTTTGCTTGTACAATCTCTGAGTGACCGCTATCTGTTAGCTTACTAACTTTACCACCCGCACCGCTACTTACAGTATTGTTACGGCTATCCATGTCACTATTTATATCATTGCCTCGGTTATTAACCGCCGCTGCCAAACGCTCAAGCCAAGCCAATTGCCCTTCGTTGTTATCGCGAGCGAGCGATTTATCCGCTTTGCCAATGCGCTTTGATAATTGTGCAAGTGGTAGATCGGCTGGATGCCAACGCTTACGGCGACGTTGCCAAATGACAAAGACCAAAATCACCATGACAGTAATAGCACTTGCCGCTAGCCAAATAATTTGCTGCATGATTGCACGGATGTTAAACCATTTGAGTAACGAGTCAGCTTGCTTATCCTGATCGTAACCAACGACATCTTTTTGCCAATAGTAACTGGCTTGATCTGACAGGCGGCGTAAGGTTTGTAGCATTTGATACTGCTGATAGCTGATTTGCGCACTAGCCCCATCACCGAACATTGCTGCCCCTTGTGCCTGCGTCAGTGCATCCATACCTTGCTCGACACGCTCAGGCGCTACAAAAGCCGTCGGATCGACACGTACCCAACCTTGACCGTCAAGCCAAACCTCCGTCCAAGCGTGCGCATCCTTTTGCCGTACTTCCCAAACATTACCACCGCGGCTCAGCTCACCACCTTGATAGCCCGCCACGACGCGTGCTGGAATGCCAGCAGCGCGCATCATAAAGGTGAAGCTGGAAGAATAGTGCTCACAAAACCCCGCTTTGGTGTCAAATAAAAACTCATCAATACGGTTCTTATGCAATCGTGGCGGCGACAACGTATAACGAAAGTCCGTTTGGTTGATCCAGCGCTCAAGTGCTTGCATGTAGCGTACTGGGTCTGAGTCTGATTGAACAAACAGCTGCTGCGCCAGTGCTTTTGCTTTGGGATTGCCGTCAGCTGGCAGGGCAAGATTCAGACGGCGTGACTCATCAGAGAGAATCGTATCGATACCCATCGGGGCAAACTGTAATACCTCGTAGCGCAGCTGTTGGGTAACCGGCTGGTCTTTTAATAAAGTAAAGTTTGAAGTAATACTAATGTCTTGACGCTGAGCAAAAGGATAATCAAGGCCAAATAGCCAGTTTTGTTGCGTGGGCTCTAGAATAATCTCATAGCTGGTCGGCGCAGCTTTCACCTCATCAGGGATAGTAGCAAAGGCATTCTCAATCCAAGCAGGTATTCGCTGCGTCGGCTGCCACTGTCGTTGCTGAGGGCTAGGACGCCACGTCACCCCGTCAAAGTCGCTAAATACCAAGCCGCGCCAATATAGCTGCTGCTGTGGTGGGCGCTTATCTGCAAACTCTACCCGAAACGCCAGCTCAGTCGATTGTCCCAAATTGGCAAAATCACCGGGCGACATACTATCAGAGACACCCGTGGTTGCTTGCTGACCTGAGAGCTGCACTGACCATAGCGGTGGCAAGCGCGGAAAAAACAAAAATAGCACGACCAATAACGGTAGTGCCCCAAGACCTAATACGCCCAAAGTACGCAGACGACCATCACCACGAGTATTGCCATCGTCATTGAGCGCAATAAATGCCAATAATATGATGACCGCACCGACGATTACTTCTAACGTCGTCACGAGACCTTGATCCATCAAAAATAGCGCAGCCAGTACAAATAGCGATAAATTCAATACCACATAAGCATCACGGCGCTTATACAACTCCCATAGCTTGCTGATAAGACAGAGCACTAAAAACGCCACGCCCATATCGAGACCAAACGCTGTATTATAAGTCAGCCACAGACCTGCCAGCCCCAATAAAAAGCCGAGCATTTGCATGCTTTGATAAACACGCTTTAAATGCGCTAATTTTTTAAATCGCGCTTTTACGCGTGGCAACTGAGCCACAATACTGACCACAGCAAAGCCAATCAACCATAAAGGCAGATGTGCTGCATGCGGTAAAATGACGATGATTTGGGCAATTAAGACCCAATAATAGGCTGGCAAGGCGAGTAGCTTGCGAGTCCATTTAGCATCGCTAGCCTGCTCAGTGTGAGAAGTGATATGTTGACCCAAAGCCAATTGCTCAAAGCTTGCAGGATTGATCTCTGTCTCATTTGTAGAGGAATTTTTAAAATTGATCATGGTGCTTTCGCCAGCCTTAACAAGCATGCTCGTGCAAAGCTATCGCCTTCACCCATTGTTGCACTAGAGGATTGATCAAAGCGCATGTCATTCGGTAAGCGCATGTTAAATGGTACGCCAAGTTCACCTAATGTCATCGCCCCGTACGCCAGTTGTGCCAGCCTCTGTTCATGATGGGCTGCTGGCATATCGGCATAATCCAATGTTTGCTCATCACCGACTGGATCAGCGAAATGCTTGGTAAACATGCCTTGACCGCGCGCCACGTGACCCCAAGAAACCCGAGCCAGCGACTCACCTTCGATATAATTATCGAGCCGCTCAAAGTCATCTTGACCTTGACGATATTGCCCGCCTGTTGGCAAGTCCTCTAAACTTGCGACCGAATACTGCGTCTGCCAGTCAAAGGCTTCAGGTTTTGGATAGACCCAAGCGCTACGGGCAAAATAGACATAAGACCATGCACGCATGATCCCTAATGGATAAACGGTTTTGATGGTTAATCGTGGCAACTCAAACGCGCCACGATTATGCGTCTGCACCGGCAAACGAATAATTTGCTCATCTTGTAACCGTGTAACAAGTACAGAATGTTGACTATCCACGTGATGTTTGATTTTCTTACCAGATTTTTTATCCATCTCTTTATCAGTCTGCGCAAAGCTAAATAGCAGCTGGCGTCTTGGCTGGCGACTCTCACTACGCAGTTGCAGGGTCACCCAGACAGGCGCACCCGCTTCTGCCATGGTCACCTCTATTAGCTGTACCTTTAGACCTGAGATATGAGCAAAGGTCACATGAAAGCTGATCAGCCAGACACTGATTAGATAAAAACATAAGCCCAATACCAAGTTATTGCCATAGTTGATACCAGCGATAAAGGTAATGACCAGTAAGACAGCAAATAGCATCCCTTCACGACTAAAAAAGATATAGACGTTACGCAAATTGAGGGTGGCACTATCACTTTTGGGCGCACGCGAAGCAAACCAACGGCTTAATGCTGAAGTAGCTGGTACGGTTAAGGCTTTTGGCAAAAAGCTCATGACTACCCTATCCTTACCATAAAATGGATACTCTCATCGATAACTGAATGATCGTTTGAAAAATAAGCATGCGATTAAATAACGGACTCTTAAACAACAACCGCTACGTCTGCCAAAATGCGTTGGGCGATGGTCTGCGTCGCTTGTCCTCCCGTCACATGCGCGGGTACAAAACGCTGACCGAGACGGTGATCAGTGACGGCGGCAAACACCGCTTGAATGTCTTCAGGCGTCATCTCCATATGCCCCGATACATAGGCATAGGCTTGTGCGGCACGCTGTAGCGACAGCACGCCACGTGGTGATAAGCCATGATACTCTTGGCTTGATCGTGTTTTTGCCACCAGTCTTTGTAGATAGTCCAAGACCACATCCGCGACATATACTTGCTTGACGCCTTGCTGCGCTAACAAGACCGCCTCGGTATCAAGTACCGCAGACAACTCTTTTAGTAACTCACGGCGATCCTGACCTTTTAAAAGCTCACGCTCTGCGGCAGGTGATGGATAGCCAAGCGACAAGCATAGCAAGAATCGATCTAGCTGCGATTCAGGGAGTGGATAGACGCCTGCTTGCTGCAAAGGGTTTTGAGTTGCAATCACAAAGAACGGTTGCGGCAATGGATAGCTTTGTCCATCTTGGGTCACTTGCCGCTCTTCCATCGCCTCTAGTAGCGCACTTTGGGTCTTAGGGCTAGAGCGATTAATCTCATCAGCGAGTAACAGTTGAGTAAAGATAGGCCCTGAGCGAAACTCAAATTGCTGTTTACTTTGGTCATAGATGCTCATCCCTAGGATATCTGCTGGCAGCATATCATTGGTAAATTGCACACGGCTAAAGCTCAGACCAAGCAACTGCGCCAAGCCTTGTGCCAAAGTGGTCTTGCCCATACCCGGTATATCTTGCAACAATAGATGACCACCTGCCAATATACCGCTGAGCGCAAGCTTAACGGCTTGCGGCTTATCTAACACAATTTGATTTAATTGCGCCATAAGCTGGGCAATTTTTTGCTGATTGCGACGATAGTCGGCAGTGCTAAAGGTCGGCTTATCAGTCACCTCTGCTGCTGCTTGACGTGGTGTTGTAATGGCACTATTGATGGCTGCGTGGGTCATAGTCAATTATTGGCTCGTTTTTTGAATAGTAAGTATAAATCAGAGATTACTTTGACTCATCTGCAACTATCGGCGCGGCGGCGCGCAGCGTTGACAGATAAGCAATCACATCCGCACGCTCTTGTGCATCTGGCATCGGGTCTGATAGCATCTTTGAGTTTGGTATGGCTTTTTCCGCATCTGCAATATAAGGGTCGAGCGTTGCTGCATCCCATACCCAACCTGAGTTTTTTAGCCCGTCACTATAGGTATAATCTGCTAACTCTGCAGCGGGCGCGCCATATATATTCATCAACTGCGGGCCTTTTTTATTGAGTCCAGCATTCCTCTGATGGCATTGGCCACAAGCGTCTTGATAAATTAGAGCACCATTATCGGCATCACCTTCAGTATATATTGGCAGCGTGACAGGCGCGCGATGATCAGGTGGGATACTTTCCCCGCAGGCGGTGAGTAGCAGAACAGCGGAAAAAATACCGCTCAATATTGATGTATTGATGATAGACATTTTTGGCAATCTTTAGTTGAGGAGCGCCAGCTATGTGAGACAACAGGCATAGTGCATTGAAAAACCATGTAGAAAGCAACATCAGGCGGCACACATAGATAGCTGTTTAAAAATAGAGCGCAATTTATCGGCAGCTAAACCAATAAATCACGCTTAAGAAACGTCTAGGATTATAACTTTATAATCACACATGAGATTAGGGCGTGTCCTCATTTTAAAAATGGTCGTAAAAATGAGATAAATTGCCGTCAAATGAGAAAAATAGCGCAAATAATATCGGAATATTATTCAGCTATTTGACGATATTTGGCAAAATTTAGTCATTTTTAGCCCAGTTAGATACAAGCGCTTGAATTGAGGACACGCCCTAGGTTCTCTTATGTGCCACTAGCAACTTTCATTGTACTGCTTGGCTCTTCCAAATAATACCCTTGCAGGTAACGCGCACCCACACTCCAAGCGACAGACATGGTTGCCGCCTCTTCAATGTAAGGCATCAACACATCAATATTAACCGCATTGGTACGTACGATTAGTGATTTAACGGCTTCTAAATTATCTGCAGAGTCGATATCTTGTACATAACTGCGGGCCAAACGCACCACATCTGGCTGCACAAAGCTGGCAATCTCAATAGACTTAGTAGATGAGCCGAAGTTATTGACGCCAAGCTGACAGCTCACTTTATTAAGGGCCTCAAACTGAGATTTGGCGACTGTTAAATGATCGGCAATATCTTTTTCGTTGAACTGTAGCGTTAACACTCCTGCCGCACCGCCAACCGCATTAATCAGCTGACTGGCGACATTGGGCAGCTTTTTATCCACCAGCGAAGCACTGGTCAATTGTACCAGTAGTCGCGCCTCAGGATGGGTTTTACGTACATCGTTTATTTTTTTGCAGGCATTGATCAGCACCCAGCGATCTATTTTTTCTAACAGTTGATGCGTCTTTGCAACCGCCATAAATTGATCAGGGGTCAATACTGTATTGTCAGCATCTGCCAATGGCAAACGCAGATAGACTTCAAAAAAGTCACTACGATCATGATTGATGTCATATATCGCTTGGAATGATAGCTCAAAGCGATTATTGGCAATGGCATCGACTAAAGACTCCGCCAGCGCATGGTCATCACTATTGGCATGTTCGCTTGGATCATATAGATGATAAGTACCACCGTTATTGGAGGTCTCGGTCATAATCTGGGCGATGGCATCCATCGCTCGCTCGAGTACTATTTTAGGCTCAGCAGTATTTCTTTCGATTTTGACAATACCAATACTCGCCGTCGTGCTGGTCGTGCGCTTATCGACTTCAATAAGCATGCCACTAATCCGTAGGCCAATATGCTCCGCAAGCTTTTCGAGATCGTCGGTGGTCTGGTTTTCTACTAGTATCGTAAATGCTGTGTCACTAAAGCGGCTCACATAGCCTTCTGGCACCAGCTCATCTAAAGCATAAGCGACCTGTCTGACTGTCGTATCGACACCTTGCAAACCCAAGCTACTTCTGATCTTACCAATGTTATCGAGCTGAACATACAACAGCCCAGCAGTCAGAGTACCAGCCAACGCTTGCTGGTGTAATATCGCCAACTGCTCTTCAAAACCACGACGGTTATTGATGCCTGTCAAGCTGTCCTTACGCTCAGCTTCTGCCAAGCGCTTAGCAACCTCAGCACTATTACTGTTATTTTGTTGAATAATAATCTGGGTAACCGGCTCACTATCCAAGGTAGCTGCTGCCAGCTGTAATTTTGCCTCAAAGGTACTGCCATCCGTACGCAGACTCTCAAACTTGAACTCGACTTCGTCACGGCTCCCTTTATCAAACTGCCGCAAAAACTGCTTAAAGGCTTTGATGTTATCACCGCCTGCGATCAAGTCAATAACCGGTACGCCAATGATATCGTTCATTGAGTCAAAACCGAATAGCTGAAGATAAGGGTCATTGGCAAAGATATGAATCCCTTGATCAAGGTAGGCAACCGCACTTTTAGAGTTTTTAATCAAGATATTAGCGCGCTGCTCTGCCTCAGATAACACGTGACGCAAGGCTTTAAGCTGATGACGACTCCGCAAATTACCATGCTGTAAACAGATGGCCATCACTACCGCTGTCTCTTGGTCTGCCCTAAGCGCCTTAACCATCGTGCTATTCATGACCGCAGGCAAACCTTCCTCGTTATGGGCAGTCGCAGCCATCTCCGCACTCATCAAGCATATCATCGGCAAGTCAATGCTTTGCTCTTGTACGATACCCACAACGTCGGTAAAGCCCATATCATAGGCTTGCCCAAAGACTAAGACATCCCACGGCTGGCGTAGCGATTTGAGCAGTTCTTCCTTGTCATCCAAAAAGCCTAGGTTGACGCTGTCATAATAAGAATCTAGCAAATCCACTAGGCGCTCAGCATAGAGCTGATCGTCATCGATAACTAATAGATTTAAGACGGACTGAGTACGCATAGGAGGCCTTTTGAATCTTATGATCGTATTTATTTTTATCGCTTAACTTCGATACCTCGCCCTTTTATCAATATTTAGATAGCGCGGCAAATAGATAAGCACTATTCGGGTTCGGTTCGGGCGGTACTGACAATACTGGTTTATTGATATGATCTAGGCTGACTGGCTTAGTAGACATATCTTATCTATCAAACTTAAGTCATGGTATCCGTCATTATAGACAATAATTTGACCGACTGCAGCTTAACTTATTACTCATACCGTCAGATAAAGTGGTTATACCTGCACCTTCGCCATGTAACCATCTACACTTATATCCATGCTGGTATTTAGGACACGCCCTAATTGAGCAGATTACAATTGTACTACTTCATATTGGCTAAACTCATCGGTAACCAGTAAAGGATTTAATAAGCGTAAGGATTTCTGTTTATTATTTAGGCGCATTATCACTCTATCACTGGTTTGAAAATGAGAGGTCGGCACGACTAAGCTACAAGTCGTCTGTAGCTGCTCATCACCAGCAATCATAAAAGCTGGCACAAAATGCTGACTGCGTGAGTCTCTGTCCTCTAGGCGCAGCCCACAAGAGATGAGCTTGTGACCGAGCACTTGCCATTCTACTTCTGGGTTTCGGGTATTAAGATTGAGCCAACGCACCACTCCCATCGACCAATCAGCTGCGGTCTTCGTCTCAGAACGGCATAATAAAAAAAGACTCATCATTTGCAACGGTGGCGGTGCGGTATCGATAGGATGAATATCAGCATTAGTAGTATTGCTGTCCATCACTGCTACCATACTACTCGCTTCGCTACCGACTTTGCTCATTGTCATTATCGTGGCGGTGCTTGGGGTTACAACCTTGTCTTCGGTAACAGCAGATATATCTTCAGGATTGATAATCAAGCGCAGCGTGCGAAAATGCGACAGGGCGTCCTTACTGTCGAAAGTCTCAACGGATAATAAGCCATTGGTCGTTTGTTTTTTTGGCACGGTATCATAGCGAGGTCGCTGCGCATCCGGCAGCTCTTTAGTGCCAATCAAACTTATTAGACCTTGCGCATGGCTAGCATGATAGTGAATGTCATTAAATCCGGTCACCATTGTGGCGTTTTGCTTAGGACTATACTTGGTCGGTACGGTCAATTGCGGCTGAATATAACGATAGGTTAGCGCCATGGCCATCTTATCGAGCAAACAACACTCAACGCCTTCGCTACCCTCATTCATTAACGCTTGCCGGCGTGCTTTTAGATAGGTGACCACTGGTGCTAGCTCAATGAACAGACAGTCGTACTGGTTTTCGTAAGGATTGATATCAGAATGCGCGGTCAAATAAGTAGGTGGACTGTCACTATGCAAGTTAACGAAGACCCGCGTCTCAGTTTGCGGCTCTATGGTCGCAACGATTGGCTCAGCCCACTCAGGTAGCGAGCGCTGAACCAGCAGCATATTAGGCCGGCGCATGCCACGCACATTGAGTAAACTGTGCAGACATATTTGACAGTACAAGCGATGTATAGTTTCTGCACGATTGGTGACGACATGACCGCTCAGGTCAAGGGTAGCAGCATGGCGCTGATGGGCAAGATAATACAATCGATTGATTGCAGCCCATACATACGACGGTGGCTTTTGATAACAAAGCGCGTCTTCAATCAATAGCTTTTGGTACATGAGTAGCGTCTGGTAAATGGCAATAGCTAACCTAACGGGAGAAGACTTTTCGCCCGTGAAGTGGCGCTGCCAGCCACTACTTGCTGGGGGTTTTTGCTGATCTAGCAATGCTATTTCGCGGCGTATCACCCCGTCATAAGTTAAAACAATGAGATAGTATAAGGATTTTACTTGAGCAACATGAGCCAACTGCGCGTCACTTAGCGCTCCTGCTTCATAAATATAATACTGACGTAAAGCGGCGATCAGCCGATCAGCCGCTTCAAGGACGATAGTGATTAAGGTAAAGCGTTGCTGATCATCTACATCAGCCACCCTCAATTCCATGAGTACTTTTTCCAATTGCTCCGTTTGCTGCGCTTCTGTTTGCGATGGCATCAGCGCTACCCAGTTGCGTAGGTGCTGCTCTTGGCCGTCGGTCGATTTACCAGATGCTGCGGGTAACGCTGCAATCGACGCCAACTGCTGTTGAAAAACTGATAAAGTTATCATTACTATCCTTAGTCATTGCACAGTAACGGCTGTACAAGTTAGTAGCAAGCAGGTAGGTAATCGTTAGCTATCGATTGGCTATAATAACGGCTGCTTACGCACTTATTAGTCATTATTTGTCTGCTAATAGCGCTACTTTATCATAATGCAACTTTTAGACTTCATTGTAAATGTCAATCGGCACCTTAAACGGTCTATCTGGCAACTCTCTAACCAGCTTAGGTACTAGATAGCCGGGTAATGCTGCCAATAGTGACCAGTAAAGCGCTATTGCTGACCGCTCGTCGCTATCGAAATGTGCCGCGCCTGCTACTTTATCCAATACGTGTAGATAATAAGGCAATACCCCAGCAGAGAATAAACGTTGACTTAAGGCAGTTTGAGCAGCCACGCTGTCATTGATACCTTTTAAAAGCACAGCTTGATTCAATAGCGTCACGCCAGCCGCCCGCGCCCGCTGCAAATATTCTGCTGTGAGCGTATCGATTTCATTGGCATGGTTACAGTGAATGACCATGACGATATGACAGCGACTTTGTGCTAGCCGCTCTAATAATGGCGCATCTAAACGCGCTGGAATCACAATTGGCAACCGAGTATGGAGCCGAATGGTGGTCAATTGCGGAATGGCCTCTAAAGTATCAAGCCAAGCAAACAGTCGTCTGTTGGTCACGTTTAAAGGATCGCCGCCACTTAAAATCACCTCATTAATGTCGGGATGGGCGGTAATATAATCGATGATGCTTTGTTTGGCATCGGCAGTGGGCATATTGGCACTGTAGTCAAAATGCTGGCGAAAGCAGTAACGACAGTGAATCGCACAAGCACCCGTAATCGTCAGCAGCACTCTGGATTGGTATTTATGCAATAAGCCTTTGGTTGGGTTATGAGCATTTTCCGCTAAAGGATCTGCCACATAGCCAGTCACTGCGATTTGCTCTTGTCGGTCGGGTAGCACTTGCTTTAATAAGGGATCATCGCTATCGCCGACGGTCATTTTTGCGACAAAAGCACGTGGCACGCGTAGCTCGAAATGCTCAGGCACATAAACCTCTGCACGTAGCGATTCGAGCTTTAGGATACCAAGTAATTCATCGATGCTAGTAATCCCTTCGGATAATTGCGTTTGCCAGTTTTTTTGTGTGATTAAATGGTTTATCATGACAACCTAGTACCTGTGCCTAAAAGGCGTCATTATACGCCCTTAGTGAGTGCCCTATCAAAGCATACCCGTCAGCCATCAATACTTGGCGTGACGACAGCGTTTAGCACAGTCAGCTCCACACCCAAATACCGATCATATATTCGTAACCCTTAGGAGTTTCTTGTGGCAAGTTTTTCTACTAATGAATTTAAAGCCGGTCTAAAAGTCATGCTCGATGGCAATCCCTGTGCCATTCTCGAAAATGAGTTCGTCAAACCTGGTAAAGGACAAGCGTTTAACCGCGTTAAATTGCGCAATCTACGCAGTGGCAGAACGCTAGAGCAAACGTTTAAGTCAGGTGATAGCCTAGAAGCGGCTGACGTAATGGATACTGAAATGAACTATCTGTATAACGATGGTGAGTTTTGGCACTTTATGCATCCAGAAAGTTTTGAGCAGATTCAAGCGGACAAAACAGCCATTGGCGACGCGTTAAAATGGCTTAAAGACAACAGCAATGCACTTTGTACCATTACCTTATTTAATGGCGTGCCATTATCAATCACCCCGCCTAACTTTGTTGAATTGCAGATTACCGAAACCGATCCAGGCGTACGCGGCGATACTTCAGGTGGCGGTGGCAAACCTGCCACGTTAGAGACGGGTGCGGTGGTACGTGTGCCACTATTCGTCCAGCAAGGTGAAGTCGTGCGTGTCGATACCCGTACTGGTGACTACCAAACTCGCGTGAGCTAATCGCTCAACTTGATTGAGTGGCGCATAAAAAAAGCTTAACCATCATTAAATGGTTAAGCTTTTTTTATGCCAAATGTTCTACAGTATTTCTATCATTTATTAATAACTGACATTTAAACAAGCATAGAAAACAGCGCTAAGTAACATCTATTATTTCTCATATCCCAAGATTTTACATTAAATCCTATTTTTCTAATGATTGCTTATGCATTAGCCAATATTGTACCAAAGCATTTAACTGTTCTTGCTTAAAAGGCTTGGTGCAATAATCCTGCATGCCCACATCAAGGTATTTTTGGCGCTCGCCATCCATCGCATTGGCAGTCAAGGCGATAATGGGTGGCAATACTTGAGGGTCATACAGCTCATGCAACTTAATGGTCGCCTGTACGCCATCCATAATCGGCATATGATGATCCATCAAAATGAGATCATAACGCTCAGGGTACAAAGCAAAAGCCTCAATCGCTTGCTGTCCATCGGTGACGTGGGTTACCGTATGGCCGCTATTACTCAAGGCTTTTTTGGCAATTGTCGCATTGACACTATCGTCTTCAACCAACAGTATGTGACCAGAACGCTCCTGACTCGGGGCGGTCATGGTAAAGTCGTTGGCAACTTGCCAATTTTCATACTGTTCCTCATCGATAGTAGCGAGCGGCAACAATACTGTGAAGGTTGTACCCTCACCGACCACACTATCGACGTCGATGCGCCCACCCATTAAATCCACCAGAGACTTACATACAGACAGCCCCAGACCCGTACCACCATAAAGACGATGGGTTGATTTATTGGCTTGATCATAGGCATCGAATATCGCGTCCAATGATTCAGGCTTAATACCGACACCCGTATCGGTGACCTCAATACATAGAGTCATGTTTTCGTAAGCAATACTCTCTTTGGTAATGTTCTCTTTAGTAATATTCTCTTCACCAATAATACCATCAGCAAACCCGCCATTGCTTTCATGTTTTTCAGCATTGTCATCGATACAATGGCAATTGGGCACGTGCTTGACATCGATACTGACTCGCCCACCTTCACGGGTGAACTTGATGGCATTATTGACAAGGTTGACCATGATTTGTTTAAGACGTACCGGATCGCCTTGCACATAAGGTGATAACGACTCAGTATAATGGTAATCTAAAATCAAGCCGCGCTGGCGAGCTTTGATCGCAAAAAGACTGACTACTTCATTGCATAAGGTGGACAGATTCATCGGAATGGTATCAATGGTCATTTTACCAGACTCAACTTTCGATAAGTCCAAGATACCGTTGATAATCGCTAGCAAATGCTCATTGGAGACTTTGATATTGTCCACATACTCTTGTTGTTCGTGACTAAGATCAGTCTCGCTAAGCATCTCTACCATGCCGATAATACCATTCATCGGTGTGCGTATTTCATGGCTCATATTGGCCAAAAAGTCCGACTTCATCTCGTTGGCATGTTTGGCGACCCGTTGTTTGTCTTGTAGTTGTAGCGCATCGGCTGCCATCATCGCGAACTGCGCCAATAATTGCGCTTGCTTATTATCAAAATCATCATGGGGTTTCATATCCATCAGACAAAAAGAGCCTAAACGGTACGTCTTATTGTCTTCATACATGATAATGGGCGCCCCGGCATAAAAGCGCAGGTACGGAGATTCTGTCACCAATGGATTTTGACTAAAGCGGCTGTCTTTTGTCAAATCCGCAACCACAAATACCTCGTCAGACAGCACGGTATAGTTGCAAATAGCCACTTGGCGCGTCGTCGTACATACCCCGCCAAGCCCGTGCACAGATTTTAGATACTGGGTTTCTTCATCCATAAAGGTAATGGTGACGACCGGCATATCAAAAAACAACTTGGCAAGTTCAGTCAGACGCGCAAAGGCAGGCTCATCATTGTTGTTGAGCACCTGATGTTTTTTGAGCTTATTAATGCGCTCTACTTCATCTGCGGCGACCGGGTAGCGGCGCTTAGGTGAGTTAGGTATCGTCAAAGTGGACTCCATTCATTAAAATCAGACGCCTGTCTGCTTTATCAATAATTGTAACGCTTCGCTCACCATCAGCATAGCCACAACCGATGTCACTACGACCGCTGAACCGTAACCGCCACAGTGTAAACCGCCCGTTTGACAGCTTTTATCGACGCGTGGTGGTTCTGTGGAATAAACGCATTTGATTCCAAATTTTTCTTTTAAAGCGCTGTTAATGCCTTTTTCATGACGCAGCTTATTGCGGAGCTTGGCGAGTAATGGATCTTGATAGCTATCACGCAAGTCACTCACCGTAATTTTGCTTGGGTCTATCTTACCACCCGCACCGCCTGCGCAAACCAATTTTAGTTTATTAAAACGGCAATGCAGGGCAATAGCAAGTTTGGCATTCATATCATCGACACAATCTAGCACGGCAATAGGATGACCTTGAGCAATGGCAGCCTTGGCTTCGTCACGACTCGGCAGCAGTGCAGTGACATTATCAGTGGTGAGAAAATCATCAATTAAATTGACCGTGACCTTGGGGTTAATCTCAGCAATGCGCTGCGCCATCGCTGCAATTTTGCTTTGACCAAAGGTGCTGTCCAGCGCTGGCAATTGCCGATTGACATTAGAAGCCACCAATACGTCTAAATCAATCAACGTAATAGTACCAACCGCAGTACGAGCCAGCGCTTCAGCTGCCCAAGAGCCAACACCTCCGATACCAATCACATACACATGCGCTGCCGCAAAGGTGTCAACGGCTGCGCCTCCATAGAGGGTTTTTGTTCCTTGGAAACGTCGCTCGTATTGCTCACTTGCACTACCACTGTCGTCATGAGCGACAGAATGCTCAACGGCATTAGGCTCTACAAACGACTGGTCAAATAATTTTGCTTCACTCATAACAGATTAAACGCTCTTTTGAGGGGGTATATAATCAACGATAACTTATGTTGCTCTTATTTTATTCTGTACTATTTTACTTTTGGCAATATCATTTTACTTTTAACAACAGCAGTTTTTATGACTGCATAGGATACGACCATTGCGTGCGCAAGGCATCGCAACTGTTTTGCCATAGTTGCTCAGCAAGACGAGCTGGTGGCACATCAAGTAACTCACTGAGACTGAGCAGCACCCATGGCAAATTGGCAGGAACATTCCTATTATGAGCGGGCGCATCACCCCATTCATTATCAGGACTTTGTCCAAGCGCTGACTGATTATTGGTTGACGGATTGCTATCTGAGTGCTGGCACATGATGGGAGTCATATCCGGACAATCCGTCTCAATCACCAAACATTCAAGACCATAAGTATCAACTGCTGCTTGAATCGCCCGACGCAGTTTTTTGGCATTCGGATTGGTGACTTGTCCAGTGACCCCGAGCTTAAAGCCGAGTTTTACAAAGGCCTTTGCCTCTTGCTCACCACCACTAAAACTGTGAGCGACACCGCCCAACTTGTGCGCATCATAATCGTGCGCTTTTAATATCGCTAAGGCTTCAGCATGGGCTTTACGAATATGCAGCATGACGGGTAGCTGATGCGCCACTGCCATATCCAGTTGCGCCTTAAAAAACTGCTCTTGTTTGGCCAGCATATGCGGCTGCTTCATTTCGTCGGTAAAAGTATCCAAACCAATCTCACCGATTGCCAATGGACACTGCTCAGTCAGCATCTTTGCCATACTCTGTAGATGAGATTCTGTATGCTGCGTGATATAAAAAGGGTGTAGACCTAGAGCGATATGAGCCTCAGGAGACGAGTGGTTTTGATTGCCAGCCTCCGTTGCAACTGCTGGCGTCGCAATTGCCTGACTGTTCTCATTGACCTGAACTTGCTCGTTAATCAGGCGTTTAATATCATACAGACGTTCAAAATGCTCATATAAATAACCCACCAGCATAAGGTGGCGCACGCCTTGCTCACAGGCTTTTTCTACTTGTACCGCTCTATCGCTATCAAATACTGGCGCGTCAAAATGTGTATGCGTGTCAATCAGTGGCAAAGCAGCAGACGAACAATGAGGAGCGATATACGGTGAATCAAGAGCAGTCATTAACAAATTCCAAATTTAATTATTATTAGTGATTTTTTAACGAAAATATTTATTATAAAATAAATAGTGAGAGCAGTTAATCTTTAGCATTTGAATTGTTATTCGTCTTATTCTTAGTGTCGTTCTGTAGGCTACTGTCTGCTCGTTGACTACTACGTCGCGGTATCAATAATAAAGCAGTAGCAACAGCGCCCAACATAAGCCATCTTTTTTTGTTTATACGCTGTGCCATTACTACTCCCCTTTACTATTTACTATTTACTATTTACTTATTTGCTAAATTGCTAAATTGCCTTTGAATACTTTGTACTAAGGTATATTTAAGTTTCCTAGTATACTGGGATATCGTAGTGGCTGTGTTTATCTGTGTTATGAATACGCAAGCTAATGTACGGTGTCATGTTTTTGATGACACCGTACGAAAGGATAATATGCGTGAGTTAGCGTTTAACGCTTGAGAGGATAAGTCGTGATACCGCTGTTAGGACTCTCTACTTTAGTAAATCCTTGCGAGGTAGCTTTTGGCGTTTGATCGCGCTTAGGTACGAGCGGATTCAGTGGCATCAGCTCGTAATCTGCACTGACATCCCCATTCCAGCCTTCCGTACCACTCAATGGCAATTGCTTAATCGTTCCATTCTTGTCGATGACCAGCTGTAAGACGCGCATTTGGTTATATTTACGCTCGGTCACACTCGCCACTGCACCGCCATCGCGTAGAATAGTTGGCTGTAGGAAGATGATTAAGTTGCTTTTTTGCGTGTTGTCATTGTCCGAGCGAAACAGACGACCGATAACCGGCACATTGCCCAAGCCCGGCACTTTTTGTTGACGTGTGGTGGTGTTATCCCGCATCAAACCGCCCAAAGCGATGGTCTGTTGATCGTCTGCTAAAATAGTGGTATTAATAAGGCTCTTATTGGTAATCAAACCACTGGCATTTCCCGTGCTACCGGGCACGACTGAAGACACTTCCTGCGACACCTCTAAACGCACCGTGCCATTGTCACCAATGTGTGGAATGACGTTCAGATTAATACCAATATCTTGGCGGTCGATAGTCTGAAATGGATTGGTTGAGGAGTTGCCACTGGTGGTGTAAGAGCCGGTAACAAAGGGCACGTTTTGACCGACTAAAATACTGGCTTTTTCATTGTCTAGTGTCAAAATCGATGGCATAGACAGCAGATTAGCACTGGTAGACGAATCAAGCGCTTGCAAGATAGCGCCATAAAACTGGGTATTGCCTTGACTGTCCTTACTGCTATCGCCAATTCCAATCAACGCACCAGCAATTGAGCCTGCCGCCGCGCTAATACTAGCAGCACCGCCCCCTGACAAAGCAGCTGCCGCAAGCGACGCTGCACTAGCACCAACGTTATTAAAGTTGACAACCCCGTAGCCACTGTTGGCGTTACCGAGTGCCCACTGCACCCCCAGTTGGGTGGCATCATCGCCCGATACTTCGACGATAGCAGCTTGAATGAGCACCTGCGCGCGGCGACTGTCTAGCTGATTGACGGCATCTTCTATCTCAAACATCAGCTCGGGCGCTGCATTCACGATGACCGCATTTTGGGTTTCGTCAGCGATGATACTGAAAGGTCGACCACCAACCCCAGTACCACCTGTACTCGTGCCACCAGTGCTAGCACTCGAGGTAGAGGCTGCTGCATTATTACCAATGCTGCTGTTGCCAAGAATATCATTGGCGCTATTATTTAATGATGAGCCGGTGCTACTTGCATCATTCAAAGATGCCGACTCTAACGTTGAGGTCGCGCCAGCGCTATTGATGGATTGATTGGCCAGTAAGCCACGCAGCATATCTGCAATATGACCAGCGCTGGCATACTTTAATCGAAAAACGCGCAAACCACTCAGACGTCTGGTAGGCGTGGTATCCAGCTGACTGACCATTTCTTGGACTTTGGCAATCATCTCAGGACTGCCTTTGACCAGCAGCCGATCACTGGACGTATCAGCAATGACTTTGAGCTGATTATTGCCGCCTTGTGCTTGCCCACTACCGGCACTCGCCACCAAAGCACTGATCAACTCCATCATACGCTCTGCATCGACATGGCGTAGCGGTATGACTTGCAAGCTGTCATTGACGTTGCTGTCCAAATCACGGATGAGCGCGGTTAATTGGTTTAAGCTATCCGCTCGATCCGACAATACCAAGGCATTAACACCCGGTACAGCAGCAGCATGAGCCGACTGCGGCATGAGCGGTCGTATGACTCCCAGAACCTCTGCCGCTTGAGTATTGGTTAAATAAATGACGCGCGTTGCCAGTGCTTCACCGACGCTATCACCACGTAAATCGACGGCGACTCCAGACTGCTTGGCGACATTATCCGGTACCAGTTTAACCGTCGTTCCAGAATCAATCGCGGCGATACCATTGACTTGCATCACGCTCAAAAACAGCTGATAAATCTCATCACGGGATAAGGCTTTATTGGAGATGACCGTCACATTGCCATTGATACGTGGATCAAGCACAAAGTTTTGATCGGTGATGGTCGCCACTTCATTAATAAAGGCTTTGATATCGGCATCTTGTAAGTTGACTTTCCAGCTCTCAGCATTAACGAGACCTGTACTGGCTGCCCATAGCGGCACGGCTAAGCAAAGAGGACGACATAGGCGCATCAAGCGCTGTAAGGTATAGTGCAAAGGCGTAACTGAAAATTTATGAGAACTTACCATATTGATAATTACCTACAGTGATGTCGCTTAGTATGTACTGAATTTAGTATGACTGAGTATTGTCGGCTGGTGCGTTGCTAGCATAGCCCCAACCAGATAGTTATTAATTACTTAAAGCCGTTTTAATGACGAACGGTTTACTTAAAATCATTTGTCTAAAATTGCTGGCGAATCGTAATCACTTGATCGCCGCGCTTTACCTCTATTTGTGCTTCGCCCGCTTGCTGGACTTGTTGTAGGATACCAGCATCTTGGCTCGGGTTATTACCCACACTTTGACCATTGACTGTCAGCACCTGATCACCCGGCTCCAGTCCTAGGCGGTTGCGTAGTTTTGAGGGCATCGCCGCTGTCACCTGATAGTTTTCGCCTGAGGCCATAACGCCCATCCTGCTCAGATAACTGGCTGGGTTTTCTTGTAGTGCCGTGATGGCTTCATCAATAGCGGATTGCGGGCTACTCTCAGGAGTCGTCTCTGCTGTGGATTCAGTATTATCTGGTGCTGAGGTTGAGGCGCTCGGCAAGGCATTAGTGTTTGGCAAACGCTGATTGCTGACGGCACCTGCTAGCATATCGCTTTGGTCGAGTGGCATGGACTCTACCATTCTAATGACGGTTTGCTGATCACTGGCATCAGCAATGATGACGGCATTCCAATCGACGGCGATCAGAGTATAGTCACTGTCCTTTAGACTGTCACCAATGCGATAGTTTTTGACCTCACCATTGACATCTAACAGGGCTGACGACATGCTCTCTGGTATCGCGAGCAGAACCCCTTTCAAGCCAATATTAGGGGGTGGCTGTACCGCCGCCGCGATAGGAGCGGGATCGGCAAAAATAGCAAACAAACCACTGTAATCATCGCCGGATGTATTCGCGCTTTGTAAAGGAGCAAGCGGCAATGCTGGTGCCAAAGGCGCAGCTAGCAACAACCACAATAGCCGTGCCGCCGTCCAGCACAGCCAAGCAATCGCCAATAATAACAGCCAACCAGCGCAGCGATTCAGAATATTAATAATAGGTTTTAAATTAGCGGTAACAGTAGACATTTAGCGCGTCCCCAAACCAGCTAACAAGGGCTGGCGCACACTGACGACAGGGGTATCTTGCGGAGCTTGTCCTTTATACTCAGGCATATTCTCCAACAAACGCTGGGTCAAGCTGACGTCTAGCATATTATCGCCATCGACATACAGATCCCCTAAACGCTTATCTTGATTGTTCAACAAATTAACGTGCAGCAGGTTTTTATCATTTTTTTGTTCCGTACTCAGCTCGGCACGCATCGCTGGCATGGTGATATAAAAAACCTTACCGCCACTAGGATAGCCCACTTCACCACCGACCCACGTCAACTGACCATCCGCCTCACTGAAACCATAGGACTTTTTATTGGAGTCATTATCCGAGCCAGTCTGGCGTTTTAGAGACACCGCATTGACTTGAATCGGCGTCTTGGGCAGCTGCCAATCGACCACACTGGTCAAGGTTTCCGCTGCAATCTTACCGCTCATATCATCAATCTGCCATGAGCTGGTACCCAGTTTTATTTGACCGTTCAATCTGGTCTGCTCTGTCGTGATATCGACGTCCGCACTCAACTTACCCAAGAATAGTTGCCAAGGCTGCCACGACCAATTCACCGCACCAGTCAACGGCGTCGCTGACAACGGCAATTGCCAAATCGCTGAGCCTTGCCATAAGTTGCCCGACACGTGCTGCACATAAGGGCTATTGGGTGCATATTTTTCAAGTAGCCACGACGCAGGCATTTGCAATAAGGCAAATAGCGCAAATAATATAAACCCAAATAGCCACCACAACTTACGGGGACGCTTATGAGACGACGCAGAGACTTGGGCCACGGTTACATAACTCTTATATAAGATAAAAACGTCATTATCATAACAAACAATAGCATACAGATGACAGAAAAAAAGCCAGTATCTTTTTACCAAATTACTGGCAACAAAGATACTGGCTTCTGTCTACTGATGTGCTGTTAGCTCAATCGCTATAACGACATCATAAAAACAGCGTAGAAGACATATTGCTATATAGTTAAATCCACTAAAAATCAGGTATGTCATCAGGCTCGTTCAGTCTACTGGTAGCACTGTTACTTGCCTTTCTTGCACCTAATGCGTGTCATCAATTAGCACATGGATACATTTAGTGGTCTTAAAATGGCTAAATAGCAAAATCTTCAAGCTTACGACCTGCTGCTAGCGCGTCAACCAACCACGTCGGCTTACGACCACGGCCCGTCCAAGTCTCTTCATTATTATCGGTGTTGCGATATTTGATGCTACGTTTTTTCTCTAACGTCTCACCAGCTTTTAAAATCTCTTCGATAGTGCTATTACTCTCTTCAGCGATTTTTTCAAACTGCATATAAGCATCATATAAACGCTGATGTTGCTTTTTGGCAATCAGCTGCTGGGCATTTTCGGTGATGGCACGTAGCTCATCTACGTTTAAGCTGTCTAAATCAATGGTGGTATTCTTATTCATAATAAACTCAACTTTAAGATAAGGGATATAAACTTAATAAATATAATTTTATCTACTAAGCACTAAAGATTGCTAATTCATAAATAAGTAATGATACGAAACTTAATAGTCAATTCCGTTTCTTACTTATTAAAACAGTATTAGCCGTGGCATTAATGAGTACAGACAATATAAACAAAAACAGTAGTTATAACAATAGTAAATTAATCGTCTCTATAATAAGAAATAATTAATAACAAACTTAAGTCAATGATGTATCTTCTATAGTCAATCCAGAATAAAATTGGTACAACCCATATCATGAAACAGCTTAGGTAAATTATTCTCCATCCACCCTTGTCGTAGAAACTTAGCCTGTGCCCATTTTTTTTCAATAGGGTTTAAATCAGGGCTGTAAGGCGGTAGAAATAACAAGCGATGACCATGCCTGTTGAGTAATCTCTGAACGCGTTTATGAAAGCTGGCGTTATCCATGACGATTGCGCATTTTATTTTAAGACTTGGTATTAGCGTGTTTTTGCACCAGTTGTAGAATATGTCGCCATTGATATTCTTTTCGAAGTAATCAAGTGCAAATAACGCTTTTTCATATAAGGCACCAATAACATTGGTGCGTTTTTTACCTTGCCAGTTGTAGCTATCGATGCAAGGGGTACCAATAGGTGCATAGCCATGAGAGCGGATGGTCTCAGCCTCGAAGCCACTCTCATCCATGTATACAATTGCATAGCCTTGAGCGATGTAGTCGCCCAGTTTACTTAGATATTTAGCTCTGTTTAATGGGCAAGCTTTTGGATGCTCTAAGGTCTTTTTTTTGACTGATACCAAGACGTTTTAAAGCGGCCTCGATGCCCGACTTACTACAGCCAAAACGCTGTGCTCTCTCGTACATGTAATCGTCTGGATGCTGTTCAACATCTTTTAATAAAGCTTCGTTAGGTATTTTACTGGGTGGTTTATTGCGAGTGAGTTTAATACTAGGATCTTTGAGCCAATTCTGTAGCGTGGCCTTACTAATATCATAAAATGCACAAGCTTGTCTGATACTCATATCTTGTTGTTCGACACTTTTAACCACTTGAGCACGGAAGTCTGCTGAATAAGTCATAATCTTTTTACTTTTCGCTTGTTTTAAAACTACTGTACCACTTTTATAAAAGATCTACTATATAGCATTAGACAGAAGATCGATAATAATCCTATTGTGTGCCAAAACCTGCTAAAGAAAAATCTCGTAAACAGTACCCTGACAACACTAATAAATAAAAACCTCTTGGAGGCTATAGTTGATTCAATTTAAAAGTAGTACAAGGCAACCGAGTGTAGATGTATATTTAATACTTCAAACGAGGTTAACGCAGTAATACTTTTATAGTGGAATGACTATATATAAAATTAACCCTTGAATGTTTATCATTTCATACTGCTCATTATTTTGATGTTAACGAGAAAATACCAAAACTGCCTAGGTGCGTCCTGCGCTAAGCTCACTCATCAAATCACGAGCGGATTCGGCACTTAATAAGTACGGATTGAAATCAATCGTCGTAGAGTATTTTAGATAAATTGCGGCATTGGCTTCGGTTGGAGAGGCATAGTTCATTGACCACTTAGCCCATTCTCGATGCTTCAGCTCGCGTGTTTCAATGACCTGTAAATCGTGATGACGCTGATCAGCAATAAGACCATATAATAAACGATTGATCTGCGCTCTCGGCCCTTCGACCGTTTGTAAAAAATAGTCTTTATTAAATGTCAGCATCCCCGTGATGCCATTGGCAGCGTTATTCGCTTGAGCTTGCTGCAAAATCTCATTAAAGTCTTTCGCCGATACGTCTGGGTTTGCACGGCTGGCGTAGGTCATGCTCATTAAGATGTGTGCATCTGAATTTGGTGAGGTCATATCTGTTCTCTTAGGCGGTGTAATGGGGACGTAGCACTTTTATATTAGCGCTTTTATAAACGTCAATTAGCCAATAGCAAACCATGATTTCTTTTTAGCAGAAGCGTCTATTTCTTCTTGCTCTTGGAGCTCTGACAAGGTATCAATCAACATCATGATTTGGTTGGTACTCATAAGGTAGGGATTAAATTGAGTGCCCGTCGAAAACTTAAGCGCCAGCCCTTTATTCTCATCACTTGGTATAAGATATTTCATTGACCATTTATTCCAGCGACGCTGCTCGACTTCGCGGCATTCGATAATCTGTAAGGCAGCATGTCGCTCGTCTTTTACAAGCTTGCGTAGTAGCTCGTTGATGACAGGTCTTGCCCCTTCAATGCTTTGAAGAAAGTAATTGTGATTGAAGACCAATGCGCCCGTAATGCCATTACGCTCATTATTCTGCTGCGCCTGCGCTAGGATACGCGTGACTTCCCCATTAGGGTTGTCGTTGTTATAACGACTAATATAAGTCAAACGCAAGATAATATGCTCACCATGCAACATGTTTAACGTGTTTTTTTCTGACAGCTCAGCGACTTCCATAAGGCACTCCGATAAGTTATTGGTACTTTTTTACAGGCGACAGCCAAATGCAGCGCTGCGATAAAAGGGGTAAATTTAAGATTTAATTTTTTTGGCAAACTCGCCCACACCGCGTGATAGGCTGCCACTGGTAGAGCGCTGAATCTTCTGTGTGAGAGCCAATAATTGCGAGGCATCAGTACACTGCTCCAGATTTAGCAGGTAACCCCACGCATCCTCAGGCGCTGCATTTTTTTCGATATAAGTCGCTAGTTCCGACTTTAAGGTTTCAAAATCCACATCAGCGGCTTTGCGCTTAAAGTAGCTAGCAAACGGTACGGTTTTGTCTGACTTATCATTAAAGGTCGCGTCAAACTCAGCGGCATTATCACTCTGCGATGGCATTGGTTCAGGCTGCAATGCTTTGTTGTCTTCATTAGCCAGCGTTGGGGGCGGTGCTATAGGCGGCATCGTAGGTGGCGATGCCGCTACTTGTGGCTCAGCGGATTGAGGCGGCGCATAAGATTGGCTAGAAGCGCTGGCGTTATCCCCTACTATCAGCTCGATACACTGGAATTCTTGCAGCAGCTCAAACAACGGTGCTATCCCACCAAACTCAGCGAACATCTTACTGTTATCAAGCGAATCTAAATAATGTTGATAGGTTTTTTTGCCATCAATCATGATCAGCAATGTTCTCGCTTCTCGCGGCAACACGCCCAAACTTTGCGTCTTAATTTCTTCTCGACCCAAATCACTTTTTCGAAACACATCACTACTATTCATCTGATAAACCTAACGCTGATACTTAAGCAAACACGATAATAATACAGTGCCACCTAAATAAGACTTGATACTTTGGGCTATAAATCTGCCCTACCTTGAGCTTTTGAATATTTCTTACAAACTATTTATTTTTTTAAAGTATCTAAATATTAATCTTTACTGGATTATTCATGTTTTTGATTATATCAACACATTTAATAAAGCGTTAGCATTAGTGAAATTCAATAGAACGAACGGTTGATATAAGATATAAATGGTCATTTGAATAAATTTCATATAAAAATTCATCAGAATAATAGTGTACAACTCTATTTTTATGCGTTGCTGATGTTGCAATTATAAGAAATAAAAAGAATATATCTTGCAAACAAAAATTAGGTCTTTATATTTCTGCGGTATTTAACATTCATATTCTGTCTCTATATAACGATCACAATAGCGACAAAGCCATCATTAAATAACTTAAACAATGGCTTGTGCCATTTTTTTTATTATTTTATTTTTCCCATAAAAAAACCCCGCTAATAGCGAGGTTTTAAAATATATTACTGACTAATAAGTCTTAGGTATCTCTTATCATCGTTAAAATGGTTATATATACCTATTAATAAATCAATAACCCTAGAACATACGTTTTATACAGTCTTTTATTAAATCAAAGCCTAAAGTGTAAAGTAAACTGTAAATAATATCAATTTTATAGCTCTAAACTTTACACTTTTCTTAATTTATCAATTAATTTAGCTAGCCCATTTTTCGTCATTAATAGCCAAGTGCTGTAGTAAATCAAAAACCTGAGTCACCTTGTTCTCGAAGATTTCTTTATCGTAGGAATCAGGAAGGTCTTCATCTAGAACCTCTTCAATGAACGAACGAACCTTTGCTTTAGTATGAGAGTCTCTCCACCAGTCCTGCACTAATACTTTGGGTGATGCATCTATTAGAGACTTAATAAGGTCTTTAGCCGCAAGCTTAACTGCCTGCTCCTCTTTCTTCGTCAGTTTATCTTTAGCCAACAAATCAAATATTTCCAACTCATCTTCTGTCAAGCCTTCACGGACATGCCGATGATCTTCCTCTTTTAAGTCTTGAGCAAACTTTTGCAACTCTTCAAAGAACTCTTCCGTTTGTGTTGCTCCAGCATTATATCGGTCAATTATATTACGATAACGCTCTGCAAAATTTACTCGTCCTTGATTGGTTTTAAGCATCTGTTTGATTTTTTTCTCAATAAACTTCTTCATGTCTGCTATGGCGATATGTTTATGTTCAGTTTGCTTAAATTCGGCTCTCAACTGCTCGAAATCTACATTAGCGAGATTCCAACTAGCGCTTTTAGTGATTTGGTACTCGCTTACTGGTTCTGCTACTGAGCTAGTATTGTTACCATCTACTACAACACTACGATCTAGTAAGCTTGAAACCTGAACGGCTTGCTCATCCAAATCATCTTGATCAATCTTATTGGCAATAAACGTGTGTAAGAACTGCATAACACTGACAATAGGTCTTGGTTGACTAAGAATCGTAGGCTTAGCCGCTTCATACAGACCAGCAACTACATTGAAATGCACATTGTACGTTTTACGTATGAGATCTTGCGATAGCATAATATCCGCATAATCAGCAAACAAAGCGTTTTGCTTGAAAACTTCTTGAGCTTCAATGATTTTCGTCAAATCTACTTCATGAGACAGACAGAATGTAAGTGTTTCCACTATCGCTTCATCTAATAGGTTAATTAATACTGACTTGTCTTGTACAGGGTCTGTTCCATCTCCTGAATCCGTGCCTTGACCATAATCTTTTAGCGCAGACTTAAGGTTTCTGAATACATTGTAGTAATCAATAATCTCACCATTAGTTTTTTCTACCAATTGCCCGCTATCATTTCTAGTCTTAAAAGAGGTTACACGGTTCGCTCTTGCGATGGTTTGCATCAGCGTATGACCCTTCATAGGCTTATCAATGTACAGCGTTGAGACAGTGGGAGCATCAAAGCCTGTTAGCCACATAGCACACACAAAAACCAATTGTAATGGATGCTCAGCGTCCTTAAAGTCATCTTCTATATCTCGACTATTGGGTTGCTGCTGCGTCAGTCTATTGATATGCTTTTGGATTTCCAGTCCCTGCTTTTCAAACCGCTCTTTTTCAGAGGCAGGACTGCTTATAACGACTGCCATTTCGATACTTTGCATATACTTAAGACGATTTTTAAGACGGACTCTTTCCAAATCGTTTTGAGTTTGATTGATTCGGCCTTGTAGCTTACGTTGCTCTTTTTTCCATAACTCCGTCACCTTGTCATACATGCGAACCGTAGTGAACTGATCAACAGATATCACCATGCCTTTACCACGATACCCACGTCGAGGGAAATGGTAAACGATGTCGGCTGCTATAGTATCCAAGCGGTCATCACGCTTGATGACCTCAAGCTCTTTTGAAAAGTTGTTTTCTAATTTCTCTCGCTGTGCATCAGACAGATCTTCGTCTTCTAAGATCTCCGCTAACTCTTCATTCAATGCCTCATTCTGTAATAGCACCTCTGGAACACGTTTTTCGTAAAACAAAGGTAATGTTGCATGGTCTTCAATAGCTTGCTGAAAGGTATATTCGGACACATACTCACCAAACCACTGCTTAGTCTTTTTTTGCTTGAGAATTGGTGTGCCTGTAAAGGCTAGGAAATGTGCACCTTTAAGTCCTGAGCGCATGTTGTCAGCGAGCGTATCGTATTGGGTACGATGCGCTTCATCTACGATAACGATGACTTCTCTTTCATCCTTATCATAGAGTAATGGGTACTTCTCACCCTTCTCATAACGGAACTTCTGAATGAGTGTAAAAACGATTTTCAGATTCTGACCTAGCATTTCACGCATCTGATGACTATTCTTCGGTTTGGCAATCTCCGTTTCTTTTACCGCCTCCGTCGCCAAGAAGTTTTTGGATATCTGCTTGTCTAAATCATCTCTGTCAGTGATGACGACAAAACTAAAGTTGCCTGCACATTTACGAAATACTTTACGGATAAAGAACACCATAGCAAAGCTCTTACCTGAACCTTGCGTATGCCAAAATACGCCCAAACGCCCCTGCAATTGATCTCTAATTAGGAAGTTCTCAAAAGCATGCTTAACGCCTAAGAACTGATGGTTCTGGGCGACAATTTTTACTTTTTCGTTTTGGTATAGAATAAAGTTTTCGATGTAGTCTAATAGCCGTTCAGGCCTAAACAGCCCTGCAAGCAAGTACTCGATGCTATTACCATGAGTTTCAATCTGCTGCTTATCTACTTTTTCTTTCTCGTTATCCACCCTTAGCCAAGGATAGAAGTTTTCCCAATCTGCGGTAAAGCTCCCTATCTTAGTATCTGAGGCATTAGATAGGATGCAAAAGGCATTATATAAAAATAGCTGTGGGATATCGTTTTTGTAGTTGGTCAAGTTATCCGTCAAAGCGTTTTGTAGCTTGACGTTAGAGTTTTTTAGCTCAAAGAAAACAATCGGCAAGCCGTTGATATAGAGCAATATATCAGGACGACGGTACTTTCTGATGGGTTCAAGACCAGTCGTCTTAATGGTTAGCTGTGTTACTAATAAAAACTCATTATTAGTAGGGGTATCGAAGTCTATGAGACGTAAAGGTATATTTTCGCGCTTAACACCATTAGCATCTTCATAAGTGACGTTAATTCCATCACGAATATAGCTATATATCTGCTTGTTGGCTTTCAGAGTAGACATCGATACACGCCGACTCATGATGTCCTTCACTGCTGATAGAATGGTGGCCTCAGGCACGTTAGGGTTCAGCTGCATGCATTTAGCAACTAAGCGCTCTTTGAATACGACGTCACGCTTATCTGTACGCTTTGAGCCATCGTTGAGATCTTCAGGGTCGATAGTAGTGCAATCGATATGCTGATAGGAATAGCGCTGCTGCAAAAACTTAATACAGGCTTTTTCAATTTTATCTTCACTGATGAAATTATATGTCACTTTTGCCATACTTCTAGTCCTATGAATATTTTTTATTTTTCTTCAGCTTCATCACTTGTTTGCATAGATGGTGGGTATTGAATATCTAGATCATCAACAGATAGCTCACCCGATACTAAACGCGGTAATAAAGCAGCTTTCATTCCCTCGAGTAATTTGATTTGCTGTAAGAAAATAAATATCTGGTCTATTCTTGGCATGCATATTTCATTGAAACTTTCTAGAATATCTCTAGGAGGTAGGCGCAACTCAGTTTTCTTCAAGAAATCCCAATCTGCTCTAGGCATTTTAGTACCTTTTGATGATACGTTGGCTAAGTCTATAAAAGCATCGCTAAATATAGTAAAAAGCAAATAAATTAAGTGAATATTGTCTTTAGGTCTGATTACCAAAATATCAGTTGAACAAACACCATCAAAATTTGCTATACAAACTTTATGCAGATAAGGCCTTATTTTCCCAAATAATATATCAAACTTCTGAAAAGCCAGTTTATTACTGCTAACAGAATCAGTGGTTGACGATTTATATAGGCTTATACTTTTTCTACTTAGATGTTCTAACCCAAGATATGTCTGTTTGCTATCTAAATCTTCTAACTTTACTGACTTTCTAATCTCCTTACATAGATCTTCAACTGTAACTAAATCCCAACTACTAGGTAATTCTGGTTTAAGCTCAATCATTTTCCGTTTAGGCGAACGGACAAACCATTCTTTGTACAACTCTTCAATAGTTCTTTCTAAAATCCCTATGCGTAGTTTGTTAGCTTCTATCAAATTATCATATGTATGTAAAATAGCTGCTATTTTCTCCTGAATCCGTAAATCAGGAGCAATGATAGGTAAATTCCCAATCATTTCTAGGCTCAAAAAACCTTGAGCAGAACCACTCTTCATTATATCTACAGTAGACTGGAATATATGAGAACTCATGTATAAGTATAAATATTTAGGTAATATTTTTTTCTTAGACCTTAGAATAGCTACGCTACTTGAAATTCCAAACCTATCTTCCGGCTTAACTAAGTATGGTGTTCCGATAGTTCCAATAATACCAAACACAATGTCTTGGCTTATAGGGTTTAGCAGTGACTTCTTATCTATAAAATATCTTTCATAATCTGACTCAGATATATAATCAACGTTAGTTAAATCCAAACCATCAGGCTTAAAGTTTTTGGAGGTAAAGTACGGTACACCTGAATCTTGCCTCTCTATTGAAGTATGGATGCCATCTCCGATTACACAAAGCTCTCTCAACTTTTGGAAATTAATTCCCATAACCTTTCACCTCTAAGATTTTACTTATATTCTCATTAAGAACACTTTCCAACTGTTGAGCTTGCTTATTTAAAGACATAAACTCTTCATTCATTTCATGAATATAGTCAATAAAATCTTCTTCAGTACGACCGTCTTCTTCGATCACCACACCAACATAACGCCCTGTATTAAGTGAATAACCCTGCTCCTCAATATCTTTAAGATTAGCAAGCTTACATAGTCCCGTTATATCTTCATAGCGAGCTTCAGGAAAACGTTGTTGTAACCAATCTATATGATTGAAATAATATTCAGCACGTTTTCTATCATTACGTATAATTGCTAGTAAATCTTTTATAGCCTTTATTTCAGCAGTTATAGCTGTTAGTGCTCTCAAATCAGTGTCTTTTTCTTTGATCAGCTTTTTGTCATTAGTTTCCTTTGCATCAGCAAGCCCTTTACGGGCTTGAGCGACCTGCTCTTTATTGTCTTTTTCCTTTTCCCTGATACCTTTATCTAGTTGCTTATTATTATCTTGCAGTGCTTTGAAGAAAGGCTTGAACTCCTGTAAAAGGCTTATCTGGTCAGTATTTAGGTCATCAATATCTTCATTTGCGATCTGACTTATATCCTGAGCCTCCAAATAGGCTTGATACTTACTTTGCAAAGGGGAAAGTGCATGCCAATTGTCATTTAGCGTATTAACAATTGTTTTCAGTGCTTTATCACCCGCTACCACTGCTTTGAGCTGCTCAATAGCAGGTTCGATGTCAGATACCGTTTCTGTCAGTATCTGCATACCAAGACCGAAGTAGCTGTCTATTAAACTGACATACTCGCGACGACGACCTTTATGTAACTTACCAATCATCGCAATATTTTGGATTTGCTCATCAGTAAAGTCACGATGAGTTCGATCAATTTGTCTAAATATATTACGCGCATCAATAAACAATATATTGTCATCGGTTTTGTTTTTATCAAAAAACCATAGCGTTGCTGGTAGGGTCACGGTATAGAACATATTTGATGGTAGCGTCAGCATGCCATATATAATATTATCCTCGATGATCTGCTTACGAATATCCTCTTCTGCATTGCGAGCATCAGAGGCAGAGTTTGGCATCACTAGCGCAGCACGACCACTATTTCGTGCCTCAGCTTCTGCTTGGTTTTTTAGAGATGTGGCAAATAAACTGATCCAAAGGTAGTTCGCATTCGTTACTGTTTCATCTTTACCATCTGTTTTTTTATTCTTAGTCTTTTTTCGAGGTAAGCCATAAGTATTAAAACGCTTATCGTCTTCAACAGTAGCAACCGATACGTCATCGACGTTAAACGGTGGATTCGCCATGATAAAATCAAAGTTCTCATAACTATCGAAAGGGTCTTCTGAATAGCTGTTGGCCTGTCTAATCTCTCCTCTAAGGCCATTGACGAATAAGTTCATCTTAGCGAGCTTGACCGTATCACGGGTCTTCTCTTGACCATATACGCTCAAATCTATCGTACTGTCTTTTTCTTCTAGCTCGCCATGCGCTTTAAGCTGCTCATTACGATCCTCAACGAAATGTAGTGACTGAACGAACATACCGCCTGAGCCGCAAGCAGGGTCATATACCGTCCCATGATAGGGCTCGATGACCTCTACCATCAGTTTAACAACAGAGGTAGGCGTAAAGAATTCACCACCTTTCTGACCTTCTGAGAGCGCAAACTTCCCCAAGAAATACTCGTAAATGCGTCCAAAGACATCACCACTGGCATCAGTTGGGATATTAGAAAAGCTTCTTAAAAGACCTTTTAAAGCTTTCTTGCCTTCTTCTAAGCGACTAAACGCGGCATACTCATCTTTAGGTAGTACATCGACGAACTTATCATCCTTTTTGAAGTCCTCTATAGACTGCATAGCATTTGAAATTTCAGTTGACAAATCTGCTGACTCTGGTAGCTCTAACAGGTACTTGTAGCGTGCTTTAGGTGGCAAATAGAAGCCGCAGTGCTTTAGGGAGTTTCCTAAAAACTGTGTAACTGCTTATAATCCCATAACAGGAGAATAAGCAATGACCAAGCAAACTGACA
>NZ_JBEOOY010000022.1:0-52193 GCF_040309585.1 Psychrobacter sp. GW64-MNA-CIBAN-0177 | reverse complement strand
TGTGCTTTGTACTCAACAAAAAACTTGGTAATCCGCCTCTTCAGTTTGATTTGCTTATTTCAAGTTGAGAGTGGGGTATTTTTAAGGTGCTTATATTTTTAAGGTAATTATATTCTAAGGATAGTCTCATGCCACATTTAACCATTCAAGTCACGCCCAATGTCAGTATCCCTCATGCAGAATCCTTACTTAAATCTTTGAACAAAGCGCTTTGGGATAGTGGACATTTTGGCAAGCCGACGGATATCAAAGCACGCATCATACCTATTGAGACATTTTTGGTGGGTGTTGAAGACGACGAACAGGCATATGGCTTTGTTTATGCGCATCTAAAAATCATGACCGGTCGTGATGAGGTCATACGCCATCAGCTTGCTGAGCTATTAACGGCTACCATAGAAGAGGTGTTAGATACCGAGCAATCAGAGCGCGTAGGCATACAAATCTGTGTTGAGGTGGAAGAAATCAGCGCGATTTATCATAAGAAAATGCTAGGTGACTAGGGCGTATTGAATACTTACAAATACTCGCACAGTGACTCGCTAGCATACTTAGGTAAGACAATCACTTCAACGCTATAACCTGCGGTGCGACCTTGAGTGGCCATCAGATTACGAGCAATGCGCAATCGATACGTGCCAGTGGCAGGCAAGCAGCCTTGATAAATGATACCGCCTTTGGTGCCATCTTGTGTGCCATTCGGCATATGCAGTACGCCGACATTGGCAGTCTCTGGGGTGCCGGTAAGGGGCGCAATATTAATAATGGCATATTGCCTGCTGCTGGCATCAAAGCGATACCAGCGCTCGTTTTCATTAGGCTTAAGCTGTCCCGTCACTGTACTACTAAGCGCGCCTTTGGCAAAACGAATCGGGGTGTCACTATTTTTAGCCAACGCACTGTGTGCGCTAACGCCTATTAATGTGGCACTAAGCAACAGCGTTTTTAGCACTTGCGCGGTTGTTAAAGTAGTTTTATTTTTAACCAAAAACATCGTACCTCCTAACTGACTTTGTTATTTATCTACTATAGTCAGTGAAAAGTAATATCGGCACCTCACGCACTGCTGATATCCATTTTTCTTGCTTGCTGTGCCTGCGCAGACAGAGGCGACAAAAAATTGATATCAGCAATACCATAGCCATTTTTAGCCCATTTAGATACAAGCGTTTGAAGTGAGGACACCCCCTAGTTAAGCATAAAAAAGCGCCTAATAAATAGGCGCTTTTTTTATTAATAATCAAGTAACTCGTACAGTCTTAGTCATGATTTTAGTCTAAGAAAGCAAAGTTTTCGATTTTCATGGCAGTCATGCTTTCGCTTGGTGCCACCATACCTTCGGCGTGGCCTGAGGTACGTGGTAGAATCTTATCAAAATAGAACTCAGCCGTTTGGATTTTAGCTTTGTAGAATTCTGGTGACTCAGTGCCGCCATTTTTTAGCTTGTCATAAGCGACAGCCGCCATACGCGCCCAGTGGTAACCCATCATGACATAGCCTGAGTACATCAAGAAATCTTCTGATGCGGCTGAGATGATTTCACGGTCTTTACGTGCCATTAGCATCAAGCGTACGGTTAGGGTGTTCCACTCAGCACAAAGCTTGGTCAATGCCCAAACGAATTTACGCATGTCTTTATCAAGTGCGTACTCGCCACACCATTTCATGATGCTTGAGGTGTAATCACGGATGATTTTACCTTTAGACTGCAAGATAACCTTACGACCTAACAAATCAAGTGCCTGTACGCCAGTGGTACCTTCGTACATAGTGGCAATACGTGCATCACGAGCGATCAGCTCCATGCCCCATTCTTTGATATAGCCGTGACCGCCATATATCTGCTGACCATGCTTGGCCGCTTCGATACCTAGCTCGGTTAAAAAGCCTTTTAGGATAGGCGTATAGAAGCCTAATTTGTCATCCCACTTTTCAAACTCAGCATCATCACCGTTGGCAACGCCTTGCGACATTTTGTCGGCATAACGCGCTGAGTGATAAATCATTGAGCGACCGCCTTCAGCAAAGGCTTTTTGCGTCAATAGCATACGACGAACGTCAGCGTGATGAATGATAGCATCGGCTACTTTTTCAGGATCTTTGGTCCCTGACAACGTACGCATTGAACGACGATCTTTCGCATACGGTAGGGCGTTTTGGAAAGACAGCTCAGTGTGTGCCAAACCTTGGATACCAGTACCGATACGGGCGGTGTTCATAAAGGTGAACATGGCTTTTAGGCCTTTGTTCGGCTCACCGATGAGATAACCTAACGCGCCGTCGAAGTTCAGTACACAAGTCGCTGATGAGCTGATACCCATTTTGTGCTCGATAGAGCCACAAGTAACGCCATTGCGCTCGCCTGCTTCGCCATCGGCATTTGGCAAGAATTTTGGTACGATAAATAATGAGATACCACGAGTGCCTTCTGGTGCATCTGGTAGGCGTGCTAAGACGATATGGACGATATTGTCAGTCAAGTCGTGCTCACCACTTGAGATGAAAATCTTAGTACCGCTAAGCTTGTAGCTACCGTCTTCTTGCGGAATCGCTTTTGACTTTACTTGTCCTAAATCGGTACCACACTGTGGCTCAGTCAAGCACATCGTACCTGCCCACGTGCCTTCAACCAATTTATGCAGGTACGTTTCTTTTTGCTCATCAGTACCGTACTGCATGATGGTATTGATACAACCTGTCGATAGGCCAGGATACATTGCCCACGGCCAGTTCGCCGTACCCATCATTTCAGACTTAATGAGGTTGATTGACATAGGCAAGTTCATACCGCCGTACTCTTCAGGGTACGAAATACCTTGCCAGCCGCCGTCTACAAACTGATCGTAAGCTTCTTTAAAGCCTTTAGGGGTAGTGACAACACCCTCTTCAAAATGACAGCCTTCTGCATCTGCTGGCTGGTACAAAGGGGCTAAGACATTTTCAGAGAAGTCAGCAAAGCTTTGCAAAATCATATCGACCGTTTCAGGATCAGCATTTGCGCCGTTGTCTAAATCTTTGTAATGCGTCTGAAAGTCGAAAACATCATTTATTAAAAACTTGATATCACGTAAAGGTGCTTTGTAAGTTAACATAGTTGGTCTCTTTGGTTGGTTCACTGTCATAGCACTAGGATTCAAACCTAAGTGTATTCAAGTGAATGTTTGCTTATTTTTTGTGGCAAATGAATGATCTTATGGAGGATCGATGGGACTTATGAATAAATTCTTGTCCGCTATAGGTATGGTCAAGCGTTACTTAATAAAAGTCAACTACTATGACGGTGATACGAGTATAAGACTTCTACAGCCACAAATATATAACGTATAACTAATATTCATAATTCGTAAAATTATACATTAAATTAAGTTATAAGTTAATAAAGTAATTTGTGAAGTAGTAGCACCCCGAATGATTTCTGTATAAACAGCCTGCAAAGTCATATAAAACAAGTAATGTCCCATGAATCGAAAAAATCTCGATGCAATGTCAGTAGAATAAGGAAAGCGATTTATGAGCGCATCAAAGCACAAGGCAGGTCTAGCATCTTGGTTAACAGCACTGTTTGCCTCTATTAAGGCTTTAATTGCAGGTGAGCTGGCGCATTTGTTAACGATTAACCGCAGTAAAAGACCTTGGCATATGCCGATTATTGCGGCCATTGCGATTAGCTTTCCAGTCTTTGTCGGTGCTTATTTTGATGCTTTATCCTCAGGTATCAAGGCCTCGTTGGGTGCGATGATTATCCTCAACTTACCATTGTCAGGCACGCTACCGTATCGTCTGGTGACGGTCATGGCGTGGGGCTTTGCCATGGTATTGAGCTTTGCGCTCGGACTTATCGCTCAGCAGATACCTGTGCTCAGACTGCCTATATTTGCGCTGCTTGCTTTTGCTATTATCATATTAGGTCGTTACTATCGGCAGCCGCCACCGGCAGGATTGTTTGTGATGATGGCGGGGGCGATTGCGTTATTTATTCCTGTGCCATTAGCGCAAGTACTGTCAGCAACAGGGCTGGTGATGTTGGGTAGTGGCATTTCGATGTTGTTGGCGCTGCTTTATAGTCTGTTTTTATTGGCCACGCGTCCTATAGTACCTGCGCCGATTTATATCTATGAGCCGGACATGATTAGCGACAGTCTCATTGTGGCTGGCTTTGTGAGCTTGGCGTTGGCAATCGCAATATTGCTAGAGATGCCCTATCCGTATTGGGCGGCTATAAGCTGCTTTATCATTATTCAGGGTATGCAGCTACGCACGATGTGGATCAAACAAGTGCATCGCTTACTCGGTACTTTGGTCGGAATGGCAGTCGCAGGTTGGATGCTGTCGTGGGGGCTATCGATATGGGGCGTTGCGATAGCCGTTCTGATGATGATGCTCTGTATCGAGTCGTTGGTCGATCGTCATTATGGCTTAGCAGTGATATTTATTACGCCATTAACGATATTTATCGCTGAATATGGCAGTGTGTCGCTGGTACAGCCCGTGGCCGAGGAAGTCATTCGTGTGCGCATGCTTGATACCACGATTGGCTGCGTCGTCGGTCTTAGCGGTGGTCTGGCGATTCATTCAAACCGTTTGCGCGTACCGTTACGCCAGATAGAAAACTGGATGCTGGCGCGTTTTGGTCAAACAACGAAACACTAAATCAACACCATAAATTCAAAGCATATGAGAGCGCTTTGTAATTCTGCTTTTCTTACAACAAGTCACTAAATGGTCGTGTAAGTCATTTGACGTTGAGGGCTTTAGTGGCTTGCACTACATCGATACTGTGACCCGTCCAACGCTCAAAACTTAAGGCGGCTTGACCGATAAGCATGCCGTAGCCGTCTGATATTTGCGCACCACGTGCCGCGAAATGCTCCAAGAACGGTAGCGTGCGACCGTACATCATGTCGTAAGCATAGTGACCGTGTAGGGTGTCGCTCAGTGGCAAAGTCTCACCTGATAGACCAATCGATGTGGCATTAATAATAATATCGAACTGTCCGCGCAGCTCGCTAGTGGTACAAGCGGTAATCTGCTGCTGACTAATAGAGGTACTGGCGGCGCTAAGCTCGCTGACTAAGTCACAGGCTTTGCTCACTGTGCGATTGGCAATTGTCAGGGTTCCGATACCTGCTTGAATCAGGGGTAGTATCACCCCGCGTGCCGCACCGCCCGCGCCAATGAGGGCAACGCGTGCACCCTCTAGCGGCCAACCCAAGCTACTGATATGATTGACCAATCCTTGCCCATCAGTATTGTCGCCGTATAGTGCCTCTGCTATTGGCGCGCCGCTTTTTAATAGCGCTTTATTGAGCAGAATCGTATTGACCGCACCAGCGACTTTGGCGTGCTCTGATAAGCCACCACGTGCCTGACAGCACGCATAAGCGACTTGTTTAAAAGGAACCGTCACGTTAGCACCCACACCGCCACCATGAAAAAACGCCTCAATAACCGCCATAAAACTGGCTGCCTCATCGGGACAATACTGGCGCTGATAGCTAATTTCAATCCCTGCCTGCGCGGCGAACTGGGTATGGATTGCAGGGGATTTGCTGTGGGCAATCGGATTGCCAATAACAATAAAGTGCTGGGTCATAAATAGTCCGCTGGCAGTAAGGGCATGGAGTGGTCAGATTGGTAAGCATTCAAACCCACTCATCATAAGGGATAACGTTATGTTTGACAAATGGAGCGGTTAAGGAATAAATACACGATTAAACACAGCGTTTTAAGACGTGAGGTCTTTAACAAATCTGTACTGTCTGGGAGCGGTATCCGTAACCTAAAGGGTAGTCAAGCGTTCAGCAGTTGGGTAAACTAGTGAGCATAAAAATCGATATCAATAGACGCCAGGAACTGCTAGGTTACAACCAAGCTTTTTAATAACAACATTCTTCATTATCAGTGGCACATCTGCCAGCTCGTTAATACTATTTTGAGACCAATCTAAAAGTGTGAGTAAATTGTCCATGTTGAATAATAACCTACAGACCTTGATGGTCAGTATGATAATGGCAGTTGGCGTGACGTTGAGTGGCTGTGATAGCACCAAAGAAGACGCCCAAAATCCAGAGGCCAGTGCGGCAAGCACTAGCGAACAGAGCGCTGCGGATACCTCTACGCAAACCACTCCGACCAAAACCGCCGACTTAGATGGTGCCACTGCTCAGCAAGGCATACCAGTAAAATATGAGGTTGCGTCGTGGAGCGCTGCCCCAGTAGACCCGCTTACGGTTGATGCGTTGGATGATATCAAGTCGACCTTTGGTAAAGTGGTCAGCACGGACGAAAACAGCCTAGACTACGCCAGTAATTCGGCCTCTAAGTATCGCTTTATGGATACCGATGCGCCTTATTTAGACCTTATCGACTCCGAAAAATATCTGGAGCTTGGTTGGTATTACGCCAATCCAACCGACTCAAAAAAAGAAAAAGAGCTGAGTCAAAACCATGCCAAAAAATCCTATATGCTAGCGCGTCAGCTGATGGGTGATGAGGGCGGAAAATTAATCGCTGATATGCTGGGCGGTCAAATTATTAAGAATAAAACCGTCGGTGGACAAAAAATAGAGCTGGCGAAATGTGAGTTTTACAGCTGTATGCTGGTGCTGAATAAAGCCGATGCGCAAACAGACAATAGCTAAACGGTGGCCGCCATTATGCCGCCGCCCAACAGCTGGCTACGTCTGCAACCTCTAAGCGCGGCGAGCGATGACGCAGCAGTAACAGCGCTAACCATGCCATTAGACAATCGCGGACTGGCATATGGTGATGGCTTTTTTACCACTATGGGCGTCATCGACGGGCGGATACTGTGGTCGGACTATCATCAGCAGCGTCTTGACTCTCATGCCAGTGCCTTGCATCTCGATATCGATAGCCGAACACTGTTAGCTACCTTGCATAGACAGGCCAAGCACTTGCAGCAAGGCATGCTTAAGCTTATCGTCACCCGCGCGGTGCAAGATGTCCGTGGTTATGGTTATACGCCAAGCACGTCCGGCAGTGCGTGTGAGATCTGGCTCAAGTCTTCCGCCATGCCTCTCGCCACTGCTGAGCAGATGTCTTTACCTGATGGGTGCTTAGTGCCTGTGCAACCAGTGGCTTCTGCCATTTGTTTGTCTTCTCAAATTGCTTGCTTACCGCCACCGCTGGCCGGACTCAAAAGCTTAAATCGCCTCGATACTGTGCTGGCAAGCGCCGAGCTGCAACGCATCAAAGCCCAAGAATTGACGTCCCATTCATTACAAACCAAGCATTTACCAGCCAATACAGAGCCAAATATTGGCGAAGGTCTGCTGCGTGATATGAGCGGGCAGTGGGTTGAAGGAACGATGAGTAATGTGTTCTATCAATTATCAGAATCGCCATTCGCAAAATCGTCCAATCCTTCACATCCTCAAAACAACGGCAACTATCTGAGCACTGGTCAATGGTACACGCCGTCGATGGCACAATCGGGCGTCGCTGGCGTGATGCGTCAAGTGCTTATCGATGGGCTATCCAGTACAGAGCAGCCAGCCATCATAAGACCATTACAAGATGAGGATTTGCCGCAGTTAAGCCAACTGTTCTTTTGCAATGCGTTACGTGGCATCATGCCGATGAGCAGTCTGACGTTATTGTCGGGTGAAGTGGTGGGGTTATAAAGTGAGTGAGTTACTATCTTATTTATTCAATAAACGATAAAAATGCTGTCTAAAAAAATCTTTCCTGCCTTCGTTTTGAAGATCTTCATATCGAGCTTGGCTCAATTTCAGATATTCAGTTTCTTGCTCGATACCAATAAAGCGCCTTCCTAGTACACTGCTTGCAATACCTGTTGTGGAAGAACCTGCAAAAGGATCGAGAACTAACGCATCTTTTTGGGTGGAAGCTAAAATAATTTGCGCTAGTAATGCCATAGGCTTTTGTGTTGGATGTTTACCACAAGATTTCTCCCATTTGGCAATAGCTGGCAAACGCCAAACATCTTTCATTTGCTTGTCATTATTTAATCGTTTCATCAAATCATAGTCGAAGTAATGCGGTATTTTAGGGTATTTTCTTGCCCAAATGATAAACTCTGTCGAATGAGTAAAAAAGCGGCAAGAAAAATTGGGTGGTGGATTGGTTTTCTCCCACGTAATGACATTGAGTATTTTGAAGCCTAACTCAGGTAGTATACGACCTAGAGTGAAAATATTATGATGTGTGCCACTGACCCATAAAGTTGCATTATCTGCCATTTTTTCACGGACAGTAGATAACCATTGATAGGTAAAATTATAAGCATCATTGTCACTGATGAGCTTGTCCCACTGACCTTTATTGACTGACTGGACTTTACCGTTTTTCACTGTTAGACCATTATTGAATGTACTGGTTAAGAGCCAGCGCTCTACTATTATCTATACGCTTATCCATTAAGGTTCACAAGTACTGAGAGCTACTTTATGTTTGAGCTAGCTACTCATTCTATTCTACGCCAAAGATAATAAATTCAGTATCAAGCATATCATCAGGTTCTAAAGTAATATTCTCGCTTCTATATTCTTCTCGCGCTTTTAGCAGAGCAGTTTCACCATCTTCTGCAACCACTTCTATAAGTGCACTCATCGTTTCGATTACTTCTATTTGATAAATATTCAAACCGTCTGTCCTTATCATAACTATTCTCAACAATTACAAGTTGTCATATTCAAAATCTATTTTTGTTATCTATACCAACTAGATTAGCAAAAGCGCTCAAAAGAAGTGATCGTCTTTTGTTACGCAGACTTGTGTCATAAAGCAAATCGATCAATGATCCTTTTTCAATAGAAATGATTAAAAGGACAATACTGCATGCATTCCATATATGAAAAAGTAAGGGTTCCAATACAAATCAGACGTTTAATGGTTTTTGATGAAATTTGTAGATTGGCCAAAGCTAAGCCTAATGAAATTGTGCATTTGTCGCCTTACACCCAACTGGCTTTTGGAGGTATGTTTGAGTATGCGCATACGCGAGAAGAAGTCATTGAGCAGGGTATTGACGTTATTGCTAATGATGAATTGGTGATGTGTGCATTGACGGTTAATCTAATTCCTTTCACCAAACCTGCACGCAACTCGGTACAGCTGTTATGGCAGTGGAATCGCTATGTGCGTAATCGATTGCATGCTTATATCGACTATCGTGGAGTGCATTTTTTCAAAATCAATGATGAAATTGATTGGGAGTATCCAGCGCATAAGTTTCATCAGCGTCTTGTGGCTACTGCGCGATTACCTTTATGGGACGATAGAGAGGAGTTAATCGCAGACGTCTACCGTGATAATAAAGGACAACCGAGGCCTGAGCGCTTTAATGAGAAACGTTTAATATAATTTTCGATAATGCCCACGACCGATAAATTCAACAATGCCTTTATCGCGCAACACTTGTAATTGCTGACGGATTTTATCTTTGATATGGTTGTTTTCAGGATGTTTGAGTTTTAATAAATCAGCAAACGCATAAACCTGATTGAGAGAGAAATTAGCATCTAATTTATCGATACATTGCCAAATATCTAACGTCCAACCACGTGTCTGCTGTGATTGCTGACGCAGAAACAAGGTTTTTTGAAATTGCTCGATGACATTATCGCGTGGTATGACTTGCTGGTCTTTGACCAAAAATACTTTTCCCGATTCAGGCACTTTACGCAAATCAATATTGCAGCCGACCCAACCAGCGCGTTTGGCAGTAACGGATAATGGTTTGCGCTTTATAATCATGTCCGGCTGAAAGAATTGTTTGGGAATGATTAAAAAGTTATTCACCCTATATTCTTGCGAGTAGGTCAGAAAGAAAAAGCTGGGATTATTATCGCTATTGATACGTTCAATCATGGTGTCATAAGCACCATCATTAATAATGTTGCTCAATTTTGCCTTTTTACTTTTTAGTTCATACTCCTCATGACAGTTTGCACAATAAAAATCAGCGACAGGTTGGTTATTAGTAAATTCAGCCAATGGTTGTGCATTACAATTAGGGCAATAGCTTTGGTTAGAAACCCAGTCTTCGCTGAGCACTCTAATGATTTGGCTTGGTGATTTATAGTTTGCAGCGAGATTTTTATTGAAATTAAGGTTCATAGCCCGTTTTCTTATTAAAGGAAATATTTGAAGGGATAAATAAGCACTATGAGTATTAAGCCATATAATTCACTCTAAACAGCACGTTAATCGATAAGCTAAGCAAATACCATTGAAAAGCGCACGGTTCAGTGCTAAATTCTAGCAAACTTCTGCCTCGCGAGTTGCCATGAGCACGCCCACACCTGAAACGCCTCCTGAACGTCCTAATGATACCCCATCCAATAAGCAAGCGGGAACTGTTGACGAGCGTGTTGCTAGCACGCCATCAGATGCTAGACCAGTCGTCGACGAGGCGGCAGTAGAGGACGTACCGGCAACAGATGTCTCGCTCATCAGCGGCAAGAGTAAACCGCGTAAATATAAAGCGGACAATCAGTCGTTCTTTATGCAGCGCGGTTATCAAGTCTTGCTCGTGCTTGGGCTGATTGCCGCGTTTTTCTTAGTGATGGTCTATCAGACGTTGTTTGGACGGATTGAGCAGCCGCAGCAAATGGTGACGATTGAGTCAGGTCAGACCTATTACGGCTTATTGCCGCAGTGGCAACAGCAGATTCCACTTTTTTCTGCCAGCATTGCCAAGCTCTATATCAAGTCGCAAGTGGACGCGCCATTACATGCCGGTATTTATCAATTACCAGAGAACCCAACCATCGCTGAGGCGCTGCAAGTGCTCGCGCAAGGGGCTAAAGCAGCGATGGTAAAAGTGCAAATTATCGAAGGCAAAACGTCTAAAGATCTATATCAAACGCTACGTGATAATAACACTATCAAAAAAGAAGTGCTGACAGTGAATGGCGCTAATGCTAGCAATGCTAGTATCGCGCAGGCTTTAGATTTGGCAGGTATATTGCCAGACAGCGTGACCAATAGTAACGACCCTATCGTCAATCATAATCTTGAGGGTTGGTTTGCGCCTGATACTTATTATTACGGCGAGGGCACCAGCGACAAGCAGGTATTGACAGATTTGTACAAGCGTCAGCAGCAGGCATTGACCAAAGCATGGGAAAATCGTGCGCCTGACCTGCCTTATAAGAGTCCTTATGAAGCGCTGGTTATGGCCTCTATTATCGAAAAAGAAACCAGCGTGGCAGAAGAGCGTCCTTTAGTCTCTGCGGTGTTTAAAAACCGCTTGGATAAAGGCATGCGCATGCAGACCGATCCGACCATTATCTATGGCATGGGCAGCCGCTATGATGGCAATATTCGCCGTAAAGACATCGACGAAAAGACCTCGTATAACACCTATCAAATTGATGGTTTGCCGCCCACACCGATAGCCTTGCCTTCTGCGGCTTCTATCGAAGCAACCTTACATCCGGCGGATAGCGATGCGTTGTATTTTGTGGCGACAGGCAACGGTGGGCACAAATTCACCAATAGCTTGGCTGAGCACAATCAGGCGGTAAAAGAATACCTGAGCGTGATGCGTGAAAAGCGCTCGCAAACGCCGCCGTCATAAGCCAGTATGTACCGAAGAGCCACGCCCATTCTCATCAATGACATAAGGTCATAGTATGTCAGCATCTATAGCAGCCAACTTAGCATACAGCAGCCCAGCTCAAGCCACGCCTGAGATTACAGATACCGCGCCCATGCAAGGGCGCTTTATTAGCTTTGAAGGTACCGAAGGCGTTGGCAAGACCACCGCTATCGAGCAGTTATGTGCGCGACTAGAGGCGCATGGTATCGACTATCTGCGTACCCGTGAGCCGGGTGGTAGCCCGTTTGCAGAGCAGTTGCGCGCTATTTTGCTAGACCCTGATACCAAAATTAATGATGATACTGAGCTGCTACTGATGTTTGCGGCGCGCTGTGACCATCTGCAACAAGTAATTTTGCCCGCATTACAGCGTGGTAAATGGGTGATATGCGATCGATTTACCGACTCTACCATTGCCTATCAGGGCTTTGGACGTGCGCATGGTGATGAGGCGGTACGAGCCAAAATTGACAGCCTTATCGGTCAGTTTGTTACCCAGTTGCCCGAGCTGACTCTATGGTTGGATTTGCCAGTATTAGAAGGCATGGCGCGGGCGGGTAAACGTAGCGCTGCCGATCGTTTTGAGCAGCAGGCGACGGCGTTTTTTACTCGGGTGCATAAAGGTTTCAGTGTCCTTGCTGGCGAGCAGCCTGAGCGTATCCAGCGTATCGACGCCTCAGGCAGTGCTGACGAAGTAAGTGTGCGAGTATGGCAAACGGTTGCGACACGATTTCATCTTAGCTAGAGCGTGTCTTCAATTTACTCGATAGTCATCTAAATGGGCTAAAAATGGCTAAATCTTGCCAAACATCGTCAAATAGCACCCTATAAAAAAGCCCTCATAATCATTATGAGGGCTTTTTATTTGCTCGTTAGCTTTTCAGACAATAGCGTTATGGTTTATCCGCAGCCTTTTTTGCCGCATCCTTTATCTTCGCATCACTATTGGTATTGTCATGATCTGAGTCAGGTAGGCGATTAGGGTCGAGCGCACCACTTTTCATCTTCGGCGCATTACCATTACCGTTTGTACCACTATTGCTAGTAGTCGGCTTAGCAGTCTTGGATGTTGCCGTTGAATTATCAGACATCACGCCTTTATTAGAGGGGCTGTTAAAAGACTCTTTAGCTTCTATGTCCTGATTTTCATTGGTTTCAGCCTTTGTGGTTTCCTTTACAGCATCACTCTTTGCTGCCGCCGCTTTGATACTGGCATTATTAGTGCTGTTAGAGGCACTCTTGTCACTGTCTTTATCAGTCGCGACGGCTAGCTCTTGTTCTGGCGTATCAGCAATCTCTTCCACCATCTCTTTTTCTTTACGCTTTTCAGGCGCTTTAGAGTTGGCTTCAAAGCTGGCATCTGCAGCAGCGCGTGCTTGCTCTTGCTTTGGCGTGACGTCTACTGGCTTTGGCTGTACCTCATCATCAACGACCAAAGAAATCAGCTTACGATCGCGCGGTACTGATCCTTCGAATTTGTCCGTGATGACGTGCAGCTTGCCTTCTTTATCTAGCGTATAGAGCGGCACGAATTGCTTATTGTCAGCTTTATACTGCTCAAAGCTATAGCTGTCCGTAATATTGGTGATTTTAATACGGGCTTTTCTGGACAGCATACTGGCAAGCTTGGTGTAGGTGACATCTTTGCCAAACAGCCACTGTGAATGGAAGTTACCTTGCTTATCGTCGCGCTCACTTTTAACTTTTTCGTCGCTGAACTTGAGGCGATAAAGCTTACGTTCACCGAACTCATGACGGTAATGAATCTCAGACAAGGTATTCATCTCTTTATCCATACTCATGGCAAATAAATGACCAATACCAATGAGGTCAAGATGATGGTCGGCGTGATCAGAGATGGGGTTGCCAAAATAGGTGCGCAGACCACTCATACGCGCGCGCGCGATATTGGTATAGTTATTATGAGCGACGATGACATCGAAGCCTTGCTCTTTTAATGAGGTGGCGACGAGCAGGGCAATTGGGTTGGAGCCGACGATCAGGATACCGTTGGTCTCAGGCTCACGGACACCAAGCAGGTTACCTACCATTTTTGCGCCCAAGCCCTGAATCATGACCGTACCAATAATAACCAAAAATACCAATGGCACTAGCAGTTCAACGCCTTGGATATCATATTCTTGCAAGCGAATCGCAAACAGAGATGAGATAGCGGCAGCGACGATACCGCGTGGTCCAATCCAGCTAATCATTAACTTTTCATTGGTCTTTAAGTTAGAGCCAATGGACGAGGCCCATACTGATAATGGACGCGCGATGAACATCACGATAGCCAGTAATACTAGACCCGCAAAACCAACCTGCAGTAGACTTTCAAGCTCAACACGAGCCGCAAGAATGATAAATAATACTGAAACTAATAAAATGGTTAACGATTCATTAAACTCTAAAATCGTATCGCGCGGGAATTTTGGCCAGTTGGCGAGGGCAACGCCTAATACGGTGACGGTCAGTAGACCCGACTCATGCTCTAAATGGTTTGAGACTGAAAATAATACCAAAACAAAGGCAAGGGTAAAGACATTGCGCAAAAACTCAGGAATCATATGCCGACGCATGAGGAACGCCAGTACCCAAGCACCCGCCATACCTAGCGCGGTTGCAAGTACCACGATTTTGGCAAACAGTAAGATACTACTGGCTTCGCCGCCTGAGATAATATACTCGTAGACCAATACCACGGCGATAGCGCCGATGGGGTCTATGATAATGCCTTCCCATTTCAGGATATTGGAGATGGTCTTGTTGGGTCGCACACTACGCAGTAGCGGCATAATTACCGTTGGCCCCGTCACACAGACCAGTGCACCGAACAGCAACGCAATCAGTGGATCGACATCGAACAATAGATAAGTCGACAGCGCCACGATAGCAATGGTGATCAGTACCCCGACTGATACCAGCATCTGCACGACCGAGCCGTGTTGTTTGATTTCATCGAACTCTAGCGTTAGCGAGCCTTCGAATAAAATAATCGCCACCCCCAAAGAGATAAACGGGAACATCAGCTCGCCCAACACCAAGTCAGGGTCGAATACGCCGAGCACTGGGCCAACGATAATACCAATAAGTAATAAAAATAAAATGGATGGTTGCTTTAAATACCAAGCCAACCATTGGGCGGCAATGCCAATCCCAACCACGCCGGATAATAATAGGGCGGTATCCATAAATTAATCCTTTTATAATCTTGTGATGCTGTATAGCTATTAAAATAGGTCATCGTTAGCCGTCAAAAACCTTTTGTAACGGCAAATTAATAATAACCATAGCCATCATGAATCATGGATGATATATATACTATATAGTAACAAAGACAAAAGTGTCTCAAGCTAAATACACCAATGCTAGAAACACAAAAGATGGAAAATAAAGGCGATAAAAGCCAAATTGCTTGGCGTTCTGTAAATAACACCTTATTATAGCTGACTATTGTTTTCTAAATAATTTATTAGGTTTGTTATCATATCATGATTTTATTTTATATATGTCAAGGGTCTGTCTGCCGTGATAGCCACGCGCCATCGTTCTGCGCTGACACACGAGTAGGTAACGGCACTATTAATATCAATATCAAAGATTACAAAAAATGAGAAGACAGTATGACGTCATATTAAACCGGCTTATATTTGCCATCATGGTCAGGCGCTACTACATAAACTCGCAGACAAGTAGTAAACTGACCAGCAGTCAGGACTATTCCTATAAATTTAGACAAGCTTGCTATCGTTGAATTCAAATAACCTTGATATAAGGGAGCTGAATGCAGGCTATACCTTAGTATGGTTAACGAGGATGACGATGTAGCGGGTTTATATGGATTTGGCTATATCTATTATGGCGATAATAGCGATAATATTGTTGCTAACAATAATAATCACTCATATGGAGACAATATGCCTATCAATATGTTTCAAGCACAATCTACTATTCGTATGCAGCGTTGGTTACAACGCAGTACTTTGGCACTGGCTATCGGCACGGTAATGGCGACAGGTATTAATGTAGCCACTATGTCTCAGGTACAAGCAGCGGTCACCACTGCTGACTTCTCTGACTTAGTACAGCAAGTGACGCCAGCGGTGGCACGAGTCAATGTCACCAAAACGGTCAGTGAAGATGAGCTTGCCAAAGCACAAACCGCCGAGCTGTTACGTCAGTTCTTCGGAGATCGCTTACGTATTCCGGATCAAGCAGCGACGCCTGCGATTGAACACGCTTATGGCACCGCTTTTTTTGTCACCACCGATGGTTATATGTTGACCAATCACCATGTGGTTGCTGGTGCAGACAAAATCACCGTGACCCTTAATGACAGAACAGAGCTGGATGTGACCTTGGTGGGTAGCGATGAGCGCTCAGATGTGGCGGTACTCAAAGTCACAGGCAACCAGTTCCCAGCCTTACCGATTGGTGATTCAGACAGTCTAAAGGTAGGTGAGCCGGTATTGGCGATAGGGTCGCCCTTTGGTTTTGATTATTCGGCATCCGCAGGTATCGTCAGTGCCAAGTCTCGCAGCTTTTCACGTGAGACCAGCGTGCCTTTTATCCAAACTGATGTGGCATTAAATCCGGGTAACTCAGGCGGGCCATTATTTAATCAGCGCGGCGAAGTCATCGGTATCAACTCACGTATCTTTAGTGGTACGGGCGGTTATATGGGCTTGTCGTTCTCAATTCCTATTGATGCGGCGATGGATATCTACGAGCAGCTCAAAACCAATGGCGAAGTCGCACGTGCCTATATGGGTATTTATCCTCAAGACATCGATCGTAATTTAGCGGAAGCGTATAATTTAGCGCGTCCACAGGGCGCACTACTTACCCGCGTCTCACCAGACTCGCCTGCCCAAAAATCAGGTCTACAAGCAGGCGACATCATTTTGCAATACAATAATGTGCAGATTATGCGTGCTGCAGATTTATTGAACCTGATCAATCGAGCGCGACCCAATGATCCGTTCAGCGCCCAGATTCAGCGTGATGGCAAGCAAATGCTCGTAAAAGGCAAGCTCACTTATGCGCCAAATGATGTCAGGGCACAAAGCGGCTCTCAGCAAGATGATGAGGTGCAATTAGGCTTACGTCTGCGCAATTTGACCCCAGATGAGCAAGCAGAGCTGGCAGTGGACAATAAAACAGGGATATTGGTCACGACCGTTGACCCGACAGGCTTAGCCGCGCGCTCGGGCATTTTGGCGGGAGATATTATTACTAATTTTCACCAAAAGCCTATTGCCAAGGTCACTGATTTTTCTAGTGCTATCTCCTCACTTCCCAAAAAGGGTGTGGTAACGATTGAAGTCATGCGCCAAGGCATCCCTGGTATTATTGGCCTGCGTATTGAATAGTTATCATATAGTCAATCGACTATGCTTAAATGACGTATCTCGATAAGCATTGATAATTATACTTGTCTATCATAGAGCTCGACCTCTATAATGGCTGATTTTTTTATCGATTGGTTTTGATGAGTTGCTGTTGCTCAATTTAACGGTGAGCAAGTCACATTGATTTGGACGTTAATTTGGACATTGGTTTGATTGACCAACATTGATTTGATTGCGCGCCCAACGGCACAAACGACTATTCATACCTTTATATATAGCTAGGTAATTATGACTGACCACGCTTTTTATACGCTTAGCATCACTATAGCAGCAGCCTTGCTAGCGTATATCATATTGTGGTCAGGATTACAGACATTCAATGCCAATCCCACAAAACGCTTTTGGCGTATTTGGTCAAAGTTGTTGCTATATTACGCTGCCTATACCATGCCTTTTTGGGCACTGTTATTGATTATTGGGCGAGTACAACAAGTGACACCCATGCTGGCACAATTGTCACCGAATGCCGTGTTGATGGCTGTCATTGCCATGGGTCTGTATTTTTATACGGTGGTTGTGCAGCCCAATCGTTTGCGTTTGCAGCATCATGCTGTTGATTTGGGCTTAACAACTCCGCTTACGGTGGCGGTATTAGCCGATTTGCGCATTGGTTTATATAGTGGCAAGCCGCGTCATATCAGCAAGCTGGTCGCTACCATCAATGCCTTGTCAGCAGATGCGGTATTGATCACAGGTGATTGGCTCTATTATCCAAGCGCCGATTTGGTCGGGCAGTTGATGCTATTTAAAGGGGTAAATAAGCCCGTTTATACGGTCATGAGTACCTCGGATTTGCGTTATCAGTCGATCAATACTACCAAGCAAGGTCAGCCATTGTTAGAAGACACCTTGGCCAATGCTTTTGACGTACTGGATATCAACTATATCGGGCAGCAATGTACGTCGTTGCCGCTTAAATGTGCTCGAACTGGCAACGGTCGATTGATAGCAAATCAAGCAAGTTATATAAAAGGCCACCCAGATACCAGCACGCAAAAATATCTACAGGACAATCCAGTCGTGGCCATACTTTGCGGCTGGCAAGATATCCCGAAACAATTGAACGATGACGACACTTTGAATGTGCCTAATAAAGCTGTGCTGAGTGCTGAAATTGAGCAGGCAACTAAGCCTGTCATTATTCTTGCGTCACGATTTGATAGTATTAGCGACTTACCAAAATCGTTGCAACCCCGACCTTTATTGATTACCGGTGCGGCCAAAGCAATACAGAAAAACATATTAACGGCGCAAAAAAAGCAAGACATTCGTCGTATAGGTAAGCAGTCGTCATTGTTGGATAACAGTCGCATGGGTAAGCAGCGCGGCCTATACCAGCATGGTAGCGCGCAGATATTTGTCAGTAGTGGAGTGGGCACCCGAGGGTTACCTTTTCGCTGGTATCGTCCGACCATCGATGTGTTGACGATTCGTTAAAATAATTCAAAAGCATTTATCCCGCTTGCATAATTACGCTAAACTAACTATTTATCAATGTTCAATAAGCCCTAAACAGTAAGCCTTAAATAATAAGGTCTATAAGTAGCCGCCCTTGTGTCTATGTTGCATAACATTAGCGCTAAACAGCGCTTGGAATAGCGCGCAAATAGATAGGGTATATCTGGACTGAGCATTAATTGACTGATAGCGGTTAAATCAAAATATGCTACACTAGTAGGCGTTTTTATTATGATTGATAGATAGCATCGGCAATGGACAAAAATAATGTCCATGCGGATAGATATACACATGATTCTATAATGAGAATGTCACTATCATCTGTATATAAATGCCCAGTATGAACATCATGCAATAGCTACCATTGATCTGGTTATTAATGTAAAAATAGACATTGGCGATTGCAAACGATGGATCATGTGACAGCTTGAATAAAGCTAGGACAATACAACAGTAAGGCACAGTTATGAGCACAGCATATGACGAGATTAAAACCCGACTACAAGGCTCTATGGTGGCCTTGGTAACGCCCATGCATCCTGACGGCACGGTCGATTATAAACGTCTGGCCGACCTCATAGACTGGCAGATCGAGCAGGGCACCCATTGCCTCGTTGCCGTGGGCACCACTGGCGAATCAGCGACTTTGTCGATGCAAGAGCATAGCGATGTGATTCGCTACTTTGTGCAGCACGTCAAAGGCCGTGTACCAGTGATAGCGGGTACAGGCGCGAATAATACGACTGAAGCCATCAAGCTCACCCAAGATGCGGCAGATGCTGGTGCAGACTGTGCATTATTGGTCGCTCCTTACTACAATAAGCCGCCACAAGAAGGCTTGTATCAGCATTATAAAGCGATTGCCCAAGCCGTAAAGATCCCGCAGATGCTCTATAACGTACCAGGGCGTACTGTAGTTGATATCGCGCAGAATACGGTTGAGCGTTTGGCTGATATCGATAATATCGTGGCGATTAAAGACGCGACCGGCTCAGTTGCTCGTGGTGAGCAGTTGATTAAAGCGGTTGGCGACCGTATCGTTGTTCTATCTGGCGATGATGGTACGGCGCTTGATTTGATGCAGATGGGTGCCAAAGGTAATATTTCGGTAACGGCTAACGTCGCGCCAAAAGCGATGAGCGAAACGTTTTCGGCAGCGCTACGCGGCGACCTTGATACCGCCAATAAAGCGCATGATGTGATTAAACACTTACACCGTGATTTGTTTATTGAATCTAGTCCCATTCCAGCAAAATATGCGTTACATAAGATGGGTATGATAGATACTGGTATTCGTCTGCCGTTGGTATGGTTGGCAGAACAACATCATGCCACCATTGATGAAGCGTTGGTTCGTGCGAATTTACGATAAGTATTGACGATTGAATGGTTAAACACTAAGCCCTACATTATTATTAATGATTTAGGGCTTAGTGAGGCACTTAACGGTAACGATAAGTCAGTCGCCCAAATAAGCAAAAATTGCTAACTCAGAGAGATAATATGATGAAAGTATCATCAAGCCCTACCAAAACATTTCCTGCTATGATGGTTTTGATATTGGGTAGCACCTTAGTATTAAGTGGCTGTCAAATGACCAAAGGTTTTCTTGGTAAGCGCGATAATGGCAGCTTAGAATATCAAGAAAGCAAAAAGCTTGCGCCTCTAGAGCTACCGGTTGCTCAGGAGCCAGCACCTTTTGTACCGTTATACGCCACCCCAAATGCAGGTGCCAATACACTCACCTTACAGAACGAAGCGGGTAAGCAGTATCAATTACCTAAGCCGCAACGCGCTGTTGCCGTGAGCGAGTCATCAAACTAAACACTGTGTTTCCCTATTTATACCGCTGACTTTTTACTATGGTTATTCATGATCTAATAGATTAATGAATGACGTCGTACAGAGTCCAGCGGTCGCTGCGCGTTTTTACCACATAAGCTTGAACGAACAGGAACTCCATAATGCAAAAGCAACAACTGCTATATAAAGGCAAAGCCAAATCTGTCTATGAAACAGAAGACAACGATCTTTTGATTTTACACTTCCGTGATGACACCTCGGCGCTCGATGGTAAGCGTATCGAACAGTTAGCACGTAAGGGCGTGGTTAATAACCGCTTTAATGCTTTTATTATGCAAAAATTGGCTGACGCTGGTATTGAAACACATTTTGAAAAGCAGCTATCTGAAGACGAAGTATTGGTCAAGCGCCTAGATATGATTCCCGTTGAGTGCGTCGTACGTAACTTTGCAGCGGGCAGTTTGGTGCGCCGTTTAGGCCTAGAAGAAGGGCAAGCATTGACGCCGCCTACTTATGAGCTGTTTTATAAAGATGATGCGCTTGGCGATCCGATGGTTAATGAGTCACTATCGATTTCTCTTGGGTGGGCAACTCAAGCACAGCTTGCGAGCATGGAAGCGCTGACGCATCAAGTCAATGAGGTGCTAACAGCACTGTTTGCAGTTGGCGATTTAATACTGGTCGATTTCAAATTAGAGTTTGGTGTATTCCACGACCGTATCGTTTTGGGTGATGAGTTCTCACCAGATGGCTGCCGTATTTGGGACAAAAACACCAAGAAGAAATTGGATAAAGACCGTTTCCGTCAATCATTAGGCGATGTTATCGAAGCTTACGAAGAAGTGGCCAACCGTATTGGTGTGCCACTTAGCTAAGTCGTAAATGTCTAGCGCAAAACAAAAAAAACTGAGCCATGTGCTCAGTTTTTTTATGGCATTATATGAATGATGGTTCCCTAGTGAGGACTTAAACCTTCGGCTGTAGGCTAATGGTATCAACGTTTCAAATCGCTGAAATAGTCACAGTGTACCTCATGGTGTGTACTTACCATACATATTCTATCGTGATTGATGCGCTATATAGGTATCGAACTGTTTGGCTTTGCTTACTCAAAATTTTTCACTAATCTTATTTATAGCGTTTTTTCTGATGAACGATTCATCATCATTGGTTAACTTCAATAGCAAGTCTTTTGGTATGTTTTTATTATAGACGAGTCTATTTCTGACAGAGGCGTCTTTATCATCTGCCAATACCTCAAATATTTCTCTAGTTATTTTGTTTTTCATAGCAATATTCCCTCTAACGGTAGGACTGTCATCGTACGTCAACGTTTCAAGAACTTCTATTGGAACTGTTTTATTTAGAGCTACCCACTCGCGCATAGTTGGGTAGTGACGTATTATTTCAAACCACGTTTCCAATGCTGCACACTCGTTAATCGCTCTTCCATAATCTTGGGTGTGGTCACTTGTTCTGAGTAAGAGAAACTCTTCAGCTGATGTAATCATTAAAACTTACCTTCTGTAGCTCTTTCCAAATTATAAATTTATCACAAATCCTTCGTTACTGTGTTTAGTTAAGAACTCATAAAAACTGTTAAAGGTATACCCCAACGGAACCAGTTATTTTGCCCCTCAAACCTATTAACAAACCACTTAAAATAGACTAGATTTGTGGAACTACTCAAAACAGACTGCGATTTTTATCTGTTTATCAATAATACTTAATGACGAAATCCTCTTTATCCATAAGTATTGATACTTACCACGCACTATTAATATTAGCCTTCCGACCACAGATTTATAGTCTAACTCGTATAAAAAATCAAACATAGCGCCAACATTGTCTTCAATATCTTATCTTACTTTTATGCTAATTTATTAATACTTGTTTATTAATATTTGGTCATGTCAATTAGATGATAAAAATAAGAAAAGGTTTTGCTAATGTCTACTGCTTCATCAACTGTTTTAGACCCTAGTTGGTTTACTCGACCAACCTGTGTGGTCGCCGCTGATTTGATTGGCAAAGTACTGTGTAGAAAGTTAACGGATACCGATGGCACAGTGAAAATCTTGCGCATGCGTATCTCAGAAACCGAAGCCTATATCGGTAAGGACGACCCTGCTTGTCATTCGCATGCGGGTAGCCGAACGGCTCGTACTGAAATTATGTATGCGCAAGGCGGCATGTTTTATGTCTATCTGACTTACGGTGTGCATCATATGCTCAATCTGGTCAGCGGTGGAGAAGAGTCTCCTGAGTCGGTATTAATACGGGCTGGATTTTTGACCGACGATAGTGATCGTTTGATGGAAGAACAGCTTCTGAGCACGAATAAGCAACTTACTCATCCAACCCAGATGGCAGGTCCTGGCAAATTAACGAAGCGCTTACAAATTGATCGCGCGTTAAATGGCAAATCTATCAGTGTGGAGTCAGCAGTTTGGCTCGAAGATGATGGCTGTCAGCCACCGGTATCGCTGCGTCCTCGTATCGGCATTGACTACGCTGGCGATGCCAAAAACTGGCTATTGCGCTATATCTGGAGCGACCATCCTTCACTGTCAAAAAAATAAAACGATGGCTACTCTCTGATGGTAATAGAGCTGCTCTTTCATACTAATAGATAAAACAAAGGGTAACACTATGTACAAATTGACAGTTTTTGTTCCCGAAGCAGCATTAGAGCCAGTTAAGTCTGCTTTGTTTGCAGCAGGCGCTGGTACGATTGGCAATTACGAGTGCTGCTGCTGGCAAGTACAAGGGGTGGGGCAGTTTATGCCGCTGGCAGGCAGTGATCCGCATATTGGCGCGCAAGATAAGCTCGAAAAAGTTGATGAGTGGCGAGTTGAGATGGTGGTTGCTACTGCTAATATTGCTCAAGTCATTGAAGCACTAAAGCAGGCGCACCCTTATGAGACGCCTGCCTATGATGTCATCGAAGTGCTAGACTTTTGAGCTTTAAAGGTAGGTTATTAGCAGTGGTTTAGGCTTATTTTATCTTAATTACTTGATAGCCTGGATAGCCAAGTTCTATTTTATAATCTTTACTACCACGTGTGGCCTTTACCTTTATTTTGCTATCGCCTCTTTTATATTTGACGTCTTTGACACGGTAGCCCATATTACTGACTTTATTGGCGGCTCGTTGTTCGATAGCTGGTTGATAAAGCTCTTTATCAACGTTTTTGATAGCTTTTTTATGCTTCTTATAGACTTTACTGTCTTTATAAACGTCCTCGTAAAGGTCGCCGTACGCATTGTAGCCGGGGGCAGTGACGCAACCTGTCGTTATCATTAACGCTGTGACCATAGCGGTGGCAATGGTTGGCTTTAGTAGGGTTGTGATATTCATAATATCCTCTTATCAAGTTCAAGTTTTTTGACAGTGTTATAAAAAATGGCCAAACAAACCAAGGGCTGGCTTATTTGACCGTAGGCATCAATCGGTTGACGATGCCACAATGTTACTTTTAGACGCACTAAAGCAGACTTGGCATTACTTTTCCATAAACTGCGATACATTGTCTGAAATCTATCAATTGAACCTATGCAAATTTAACTGGATTACTGTTTTCACTGACATTGGCTTTATCAGTATCACCAGTTGTTTTTATATTTGTCTTTGTTTTTATACTTATTGTTCTTTTTGTATTTACCTTTATTTTTATACTTACCTTTTTTATCATAGTCGTGCTTATCGTAATCACGGTCGTTATCATACCTGTCATCGTCGCGTTTTTTCGACCAGTCTTGCCTGTTTGAGCTGATAAGCCTTAAATCAGGGTAGGTATACTTGAGCTCGTAGGCTTGATTGTTCTTTTTGGCATAGGCTGTGAGCAATCGATTACCGCGATAACGGTCAGATCTGATGTCCGTGACCTGATACCCTTTACGACGTAAATCGTTGCGCAGCTGTTGGCTAACGCGGTTATAGTTAGCATTGCTGTAACCCTTATCACCGCGATAGACGGACTGATTGTCATAGCCTGGACCAACGACGGTACAACCGACCATCGTGCCTAGCAAGGTAAGCGAAAGGCCTGCAGACATCGCTGTCTTCAATGAAAATAGCTGCAAAATCTTCATGATAAAATCTCCTACGATATTTTTGGATTAATAATTACCGGATTGCTTTTCACATCTAACAGCGTCATGTGGTTGATGTCTATGTCACTTGGTAGCCTTTATAAATGCAGAAGTAATAATTGCATGACTAACTGACTTTCTTATTTATCTGATGGCTAGAAATATTTTCTTACATTATCTATGATAAGACACAAAACTTGATGTTAAGTGTCATTTGCGTTAATAAGTTGTAATTGCCCGTTTAATGATATATCGCTTAATTGATCACTTAGCTAACAAAGCAGCATATCTCTGAATGGTAGCGATGAAAAGGAACCATAAATGCTATTCAAGCTTATTTTGTTTTCAGCTTTTGCAGGTATAACCGTGTTTATAGGCGGTTTATTGGCCAATGTTTTTGACCACCATGTCACAGACAGCCCAGTCAAATATGAATTTATTCATACCTCGATGTCGTTCGGTGCGGGTATTATTTTATCGGCATTGGCATTCGTTTTATTGCCAAAGGGTATGGAGGTATTGAGTGTTTGGGGTGTCACAGGCTCATTTTTATCAGGGGCCATCCTGTTTATGCTGCTGGATCGTAAGTTGGCTGAATCGAATAGTCAGCAGGCAACCTTACTCGCTATGATGATGGACTTTGTACCGGAGTCCATCGCGCTAGGAGCGGTATTCGCGATTGAACCGCAGCTGTCGCTATTATTAGCATTGTTTATTGGTCTGCAAAACCTTCCAGAGTCATTCAATGCCTTTCGTGATATGGTGCAGAGCGGTTTTAGTGTTAAAAGGACGTTGACCATCTTTTTTGGACTCAGTTTTTTTGGCGTTATATCTGCGCTGATCGGGCATTTTTTATTGAGCGAGCATCCTAATCTTACCGCCCATCTTATGATTTTTGCGAGTGGGGGTATTTTATATCTACTTATCCAAGATATCATTCCTGCCAGTAAGCTGGATAAGAGTTATCTGACCTCGCTTGGGGCAACGCTCGGCTTTTTGGTCGGTATTTTTGGGGAAATGCTGATTTGAAAATAGCAATAAAATCGTTATCAGGTTCTCGTGTAAGCATATGCTTACACACAATGACGTTTACGCGACTTAACATCGGAGTGAGAATTAGGCATTATACATACACGGCATAAGGGAATGTAACTCAAGGATTGAGTTGACCGCATTAAGGATAATGATTCGTTTACTAGCGTCAGGATGATAATAGTGAACGAAGAAAGGATACATAACCTTTGCTAGTAGCATTATTAATGCTAATAACGGTAGTAAACAGGGCAGGATGCCCGATATCGCAACACACTGAACGTTATGCAAGGATGCATAGATTACAGTCGTGATAGGTAACATGGATGGTTAACAATAAAACCGCATAACAATCAATTGCTATGCGGTTTTATCGTGTCTAGAGCTTAAGAGTTTTTTATTCAACCTTTTTTAGATACGTTATTGAGTAGTGTATAAAGCGTTAAATGGCTGCTAACAAAAAAACCGCATAAGATTTATGCGGTTTTTTGACTTATTAGATCATCGAATTAAATCATCAATAGCATTGTTCGCTATTTGACTGATAACTTAGTATTTGTTTTCGCGACGCCAGTCATCTACTTCACGTTCAGCATCTTCTTTTGCATGGCCATAACGCTCTTGTACACGACCGACCAGCTTATCGCGGCTACCTTCGATATGGGTTAAATCATCATCAGTCAGATCAGCCCATTTTTGTTTTACTGAGCCTTTCACTTGGTTCCATTCGCCTTTTAGAGTATGTTCGTTCATTGTTATATTCCTTTTTTGATTATTTGTTTATCAAGACATTTATCCCATCTGGCCTTTCTTAACATTTTATTCAGTAGCTTTTTTCTAATGACCGTTTTACTTGATAAGCTCTTGTTTAATAAGAACTCGTCGAGTCGTTATAAAAAATTTATAAAAACAAGCTAGCTGATGTATCTAATATAGGCGTCAAGAATTCGGCTGTCTGTATGCGCAATGTTTAGAGTGTTACTTCATGATAGCAATCTGCATGGCTATGTTATGGAGACCATCTTTGTGTAATAAAGCAGGGGTTTTATCAGTGCAATAGGTAAATGAATTAAGAAAGGGTTTATTGAAAAATAAAAATGAGCGTGCTTTCTCAATAACGCGAACCCTATATTCGTATAGGCAAATAAAAAACAGGCGCTATTAATAAAATGGCGTCTGCTTTTTACTGTGGTTATTAATCGATTTAGGCTACTTAGCCAAATAATCTTGATAACGTTTTGTTAATTTCTTTAAGCGTATGCGGTCGCTAATTAACGAAAATAGTGGCGAGGCATTGGTCTTAGGTGTTTTTCCTTGCCCCATGCGTTGTAGCTGACGCTTAATGACCGCCATGGTGGCGATAGCGCTCAAGGTTTTGTCTTTCCAGCGTACGGCTGGGTCGTGCGCACTTAGTTGCTCATTGTGTTGCCAATCATTGGGCAAAGATGGGTTCATGGCGAGCGCAGTGCCCATGCCGACGATATCGATACCTTGAGCCAATACGGATTCTGCTACCGCTAAACGCCTGACCCCACCAGTAGTCATCATCGGCATGCTGGCCACTTGTGCAATCTCGGCGGCGAACGCTAAAAAGTAGGCTTCTCGCTGTAAGGTTCTACCATCTGCCGTTGTACCTTGCATCGCCGGACTCTCATAGCTGCCACCCGACAGTTCAACCAAATCAACACCAAGCCCGCGCATCGCTAAAACAACAGCTTTGGCATCATCAGCATCAAAGCCACCACGTTGAAAATCAGCCGAATTTAATTTGACTGATACCGCAAAGCTAGGGGCGACTTGGGCACGGACGGCTTTAATCACCGAAATTAATAAGCGCATACGATTCTCGATTGAACCGCCAAATTCATCAGTGCGCTTATTGGTCAACGGCGATAAAAACTGTGATATCAAGTAACCATGAGCCCCGTGAATTTGCACACCATCGAAGCCCGCTTGTTCAGCTTTGGCAGCGGTATCGACGAAGCGTTGAACCAGCTGCTCAATATCCTCGTGGGTCATGGCACAAGGCTTGCCAAACAGATGAGAGTGCTTTCCTAAATCAAGGGAAACGTCAGAAGGTGACAACACATCGCCTCCCATAGCTGCATAGACTTGGCGACCCGGATGATTGATTTGCATCCAAATGTGGCTATGGTTCTTTTTAACCGTTTGCGCCCATGCTTGAAAGGGTGCTAAATCACTGTCTTTCTCTAATACGATGCCACCAGGTCCCGTCATTGCTCGGCCATCAACCATAACATTACCAGTAATCAGTAACCCAGTACCGCCTTCCGCCCAGCGTTGGTATAGGCGCAAAATAGTAGGACCGGGGATTTGCCCTTTATCTGCCATGTTTTCTTCCATAGCGGCTTTGGCTAAGCGGTTTGGCAGCACAGCGCCACATGGCAAGGTAAAAGGAGAGAAAACGGCTGATGTCATAATAAATCCTAAGTATCGTCAATTCTATATAAGTCGATTCTATATAAATGGCGTGCAGTGTCAGGCTTGCTCAGTCTGTTATTGCTAAGACTTAGCGAGCCTTTCTTGTATCCAACTTATCTTGAAACGACTGCATGTGGTTTTGGGGAGGTTTTTATAACCCTCTTTTTCTAAAAACTTTGTACTAAAAATTTAAGCTATAGACTTATAGTTTAAATGACTATAGTCTTATAGTCGATGTAGTAATTATTCCCGTAAGTCATTTTAAAATATAAATCGAGGTCAACATTGAAGGCAAATGCTAAAACAGACTTCATCAGTGCAGATGACAGTGCAACAACTGAAACAAAGCGTGAGCTGGCAAAAGCCAAGACACGACGCGCGCTCCTAAAAAGTGCCTTGCAGCTCTATCGTGTGGAAGGTGCTTGTGGCATGAGTATGAATAAAGTGGCCAAGGGCGCAGGCATCGCGCAGCCGAGTTTTTACAATCATTTTGCGAGCTTAGAGGCGCTGCAACAAGAGCTGGGTGCTCAGCTTAAGGAGAACTATTTATCGCCCATGCGTATGGCGTGGATTGATATGCTAAAGGATTATCCTAGATTAACTAAAGCGCAGTTCAATGAGCGTTGTCAGCACTGCTTAAATATGATTTTTGATGCAGCATTTCAGAATATTGCTTTATTTCAGCGTTTGCTCGAAGACCGTCTGCGCTTTGCCCCAAGTATAAAAGAGCAAGATTTATTGAATGAATGTTTATTAACTAGCGATTCAAAAAATCCAGCCCAAGAAAATAACAGCCTATTGGATAAGGGTTTAGGCAATTTAATGACCGAAATACAAGAAGAGTGGACGGCAATATTTATAAAAGGATTGTCCTTATCTGGATGTTCTTTTGAACGCTCGGAAGTCAATCTTTGTGTCGATATCGCCGCCGCTCAAGTCCATGAATTAATAGTTGGCTGTCATCAGCAGCGTTATAGCAGACAGCAAGCTATCTCGATGTTAAGCACAAATTTCGATGCGCTTTTTAGTCAATTCTTTACCACAGAATGGCAAGAAATGAGCGGCTAATCATCAAGGCAGTCCAATTTATAAAAAGATTTAAACGGAATTTACATAGCAAAAACGCGGATAAAAAATAATAGGGAGCACGACGATGAGTAATGAGCCAACCAAAAACAATGAGCAAACCCATTTTAGAACTTGTAACCTATGCGAGGCGATGTGCGGTATCGTCATCAAACACGATGGCGATAAGGTGCTATCGATTAAAGGCGATAAAGATGACCCTTTTTCGCAAGGTTATATTTGCCCGAAAGCGACGGCTTTGCAAGATTTGCATGAAGATCCTGATCGCTTGCGTCAACCCGTTGAGAGAACGGCGAATGGCTGGAAGGAAATCAGCTGGCCTGAAGCGCTAGATAAAGTAGCAGCGGGCGTCCAAACGGTACAAAAAAAATATGGTAAAAATGCGCTCGGTATCTATCTGGGCAACCCCAACGTGCATAACCTAGGCGGGATGTTGACCGTTAAGCACTTATTAACCAGTATAAAGACGCGCAGTCGTTTTTCTGCCACCTCAATCGACCAATTACCGCATCATATCGTCTGCATGCATCTCTTTGGTCATATGCTGCGCATCCCAGTACCCGATGTCAATCGTACCCAGTATATGCTGATTATTGGCGGCAATCCGCTGGCATCTAACGGCAGTATTATGACTGCCCCCAATATGCGCCAGAAGCTAAAAGATATCAAAGCCCGTGATGGCAAGGTGGTGGTGATTGATCCAAGGCGCACAGAAACGGCAGATATTGCTAGCGAGCACCATTTTATTCGTCCAGCGACCGATGTCTTATTACTGCTAGCAATGCTCAACGAAATCTATCTACAAGGCTATGCGGATAAGGCACAGATTGATAATAGGGCGGCGGCTCTAACGCCAGAAATTTCACGACTCGCAGACTTTGCTAAAACCTATACCGCAGAGTCAGTTGCTGATATTACTGGTATTACGGCACCTGAAATCAAACGCCTCGTCAAAGAGTTTTGTGAAGCGGAAAGCTCAGTCTGCTATGGCCGTATGGGCATATCGGTGCAAGAGTTCGGCTTATTAAGTCAGTATCTGTCTATGATAATCAATATCGTCAGCGGTCGCTTAGATGAAGTGGGTGGTTTGATGTTCCCTAATCCGGCGGTCGATCTGGTGAATAACTCTGGCCCCGGCTATTTAGGTAAGCGCCACAGTCGCGTCAGCAATTTGCCTGATTTTAATGGCGATTACCCCGTGGTTGCGATGGCAGATGAGATGCTCGTGGAAGGCGAAGGACAGCTAAAAGGCTTTATCACTGTCGCAGGCAACCCGGTGCTCAGCACTCCGAACGGTGAAAAACTAGATGAAGCTTTAGCAAAGTTGGACTTTATGGTTTCATTTGATTATTTCGTGACAGAAACCAGTCGCCACGCCAATATTATTTTGCCACCCGTATCACCGCTAGAGCGTGATCATTATGACGTCACCTTTAATGGTTTTGCGGTGCACAACGTCGCTAAATACTCTCCAGCGTTATTTGCTAAGCAAAAAAATGCCAAACACGATTGGCAAATCTACCTAGAATTAGCAGAGCGACTGGATAAAAAAGCCCCTCTGGCGACCAAAGTTGAGCGTCGATTGGTAAAGACGTTAGGACCAAAAATAATACTCGATCAAGGCTTAAAGCGTGGGCCTTATTACCATATGAGTTTGAGGAAACTAAAGAAACATCCCCATGGTATGGATCTTGGGCCACTAAAAACGATGCTGCCGCAAGCGTTAAAACATAAAGACCAGCAGATTCATCTTAACGTTGATTTTTATCAGGCGGATCTAGAGCGTGTACAAGATATGATGGAGCAATATAATGATAAACAGATTCTATTGATTGGTCGTCGCCATGTGCGTAGCAACAACTCGTGGCTACACAATAGCCATCGTTTGGTCAAAGGCAAACCACGCTGTACCCTGATGCTGCATCCTGAAACAGCGGAAAACTATGGTATTAAAGATGGTCAAGAGGTGAAAGTTACCTCACGCGTTGGTCACGTGACGATCGTCGCAGAAGTGACGGATGAGCTGATGCCGGGCGTGGTTAGTATTCCTCATGGTTGGGGTCATGGGCGCAAAGGCGTGAAGCAGAAAATCGCGCAAGCGCATGCTGGCGTTAGTGTTAACGACTTGACGGACGATACGTTAATCGATCAGCTAAGTGGTAATGCAGCGGTCAATGGTGTACCAGTACAGCTAGAAGCAATCGAGCTAGAAGGGGTTGATTTGAACACGACTGATGCTAAGGTTGAATCTACTAGTGCGGCATAAAATAACTTTAAAAATTTTAGTTTAAATGAAGAAGGTACTTATATTAGTGCCTTTTTTTATACTTTTAGACCAATAAAATCAAAATCTACCTGCGGCGTCTCGCCTTGCATCAATAAGCTAATAGCCTTTGCAGAACCGCAAGCATGAGTCCAACCAAGCGTGCCATGCCCCGTATTTAGCCATAGATTATCAAAAGTCGCGTGCGTATTATGACTGCCATGCCGCACTTGACCGCTATGCGCGCGCCCAATTAATGGCACATTAGAAGGGGTCATCGGTCGTAGCCCCGTCCAATATTGCACAGAATTGGCAATGATACCTTTCGGGAATAGTTGCTGCACACGGCGAGTAATCGCTTCACAGCGGGTACTATTTAAGTCCAAATTATAGCCGTTAAATTCAGCCGTTCCTGCGACGCGTAATTTATCGCCAAGGCGTGAGGTTACTAACTTAAACTCGTCATCAATGAGGCTGACAAAGGGAGCGAGATGCGGGGCGCGAGGATTGATTTGATAAGTGGCTGAGTAGCCTTTGGCTGGAAATATGGGTGCGTGTATTCCCAAAGGTTTTAGTAATGACACGCTATAGCTACCGAGGGCTAGCACATGGCTATCAGCACTAAAAGTTTGCGCGTTTTCACCCTTGGGACGAATGATAATACTATGGATATGTGGACTGTTAGAGTTGGCGTCTGCGTTTAACGCCAACACTTCCGTATCATATAAGAATTGCACGCCAGCATCGGCGCAACGCTCAGCTAGACGCTGAGTAAATAAGTGCGCGTTACCCGATTCATCATGGCTGGTATAGGTTGCGCCCGTGAGCTTATGGGCAATAGGGTAAAGTGCTGGCTCCAAACTGACCGCGTTATTAATGTCGATGACATGGCGCTCACAGCCCAGCGCTTGCATACGCTCTGTTGGCGCAATAGCAGCGTCAAACTCTGCTTGGTTGGTATAAAAATGCATGATGCCGCGCGTTTGCTGCTCATAATTGATACCGATGTCAGCACGTAGTTGCTGCAAAGCATCGCGTGAATACAGACCCAAACGCACCATTTGTACCAGATTGGCATCGGCTCGTTCAGCACGACATTCTTGCAAAAATTGCATGGCCCATTTGAGCTGTGCCTTATCAGCACGCAAGCGATAGAGCAATGGTGCGTCCTCGCGAAACAGCCATTTAAGCGCCTTCATTGGTGTGGCAGGATTCGCCCAAGGGGTCGCATGCGAAACCGATATCTGCCCACCATTGGCAAAGGAGGTTTGCATACCGGCGGCTGGCTCACGCTCAATGACGGTCACATCGTAGCCTGCTTGGCAAAGATACCAGGCGCTGGTTACGCCCACCACACCCGCTCCGAGTACCGCAATATGGGTCATAGATTGCTCTGCTGCGTTTTTAGTAAAAGTGCTTTAAATAGTGCTTACTGTTTTGGGTTTTGGGTTACTTTTGGCGCGCCACATCCGCTTGTAGTGCTGGCGGTAAGTCTAATATCGTAAGCTCGCTATCGGCCAAATGCTCAGGACGGGCAACCACTAATGCCTCAAAGCCTTCGGCAGTGGCAATCGCATTGACTATCTGAATTTTCTCTAGCTTGTCACCTGCTGCTGGGACATCACCTGAGCCTTTTACATAATGTAAAAATGCTTTGGGTGCCGCTTTAAAATAGATGCGAGCGATGACTTCCTGACCTAGATAGCAGCCTTTATCGTAGTCCATACCACCGCGCTGATGCAGACGCAGCTCTTGCGGCTGAAACTCGCCTTGTGTTGCTGCCACGATCCAATAGTTACCGTTTTCGATACTGTGCTGCATCCAAGCTTGAGTATCTTCAGCAGTATTATGCTCATCCTTATGACTAAAGGTCGGCTCATCGCCAATCACGCAAGGATAAATTGGCGTTGGCGCGCTGGTCTCAAACTTGAAAAAAGCACCGTATTTTTTTAAATGTGCTTGGAAGGATTCAACACAATCGGCACTAACGACCACATCAAATTGATTTTCGTCTTGTTTTTTTATCCAAAGACCAAAATCAATACGCCCTTTAATATTACTAAGCGCTGTGGGCTGGTAGCTGAGGCCGATTTTGGTTACATCAGTGGTGATTTGACCCTGTAAGAATTTTTCGGCATCCTCGCCCTGTAAGGTTAATTGTGCAAACTGCGGCAAAGCCGATACATTTGAAGACTGAGTCATTGTTACTATCCTTATAATGGAATTTTATTCTAAATATTTAGGTGTTAAAACTATATGAGGCTAAGAAGAGTACCACAAAAAACCCTGTGATAAAAAACGTCCTATCCAATCGCTAAGTTAAGGTATAAATAGGGCTGAGCACCCCATTTTCAAGTGCACAAATTGGTTAAAAGTAGCGAGTTACGATACAATGTGATATCTAGGCTGAGGTCTATGCTGGGTCTAGAATAAACCTAAATGATGATGGCTGCCGAGGAAATTATGAGCTTACCCAATTGCCCAAAATGTGATGCTGAATATACGTATGAAGATGGCGCGTTACTGGTATGTCCCATGTGCGCTCATGAATGGACGGCAGCGGAGACAGATGCAGCAACGGCAGATGAGCAAGATGCAGTTATTCGCGATGCAGTCGGCAATGAGCTACAAGATGGCGACGCCGTTACCGTGATTAAAGACCTAAAAGTCAAAGGTTCTTCAACAGTTATAAAAGTGGGTACCAAAGCAAAAAGCATTCGTCTATTGCCAGATGCTACTGACGGCCATGATATTGACTGTAAACTTGATGGCTACGGTCCAATGAAGCTTAAGTCTTCGGTCGTTAAAAAGGCTTAAACAACTTTAATAAAAAAATGAATTTACTGTTAATAAAATAATAGAGAATAACTATGAGCACTAAAAACGAACAGCTATTTGCGCAAGCACGCAAACACATTCCAGGTGGCGTCAACTCGCCAGTCCGTGCCTTTGCAGGAGTAGGTGGTACACCTATCTTTATGCACCGTGCTAACGGCAGCAAAATCTATGATACCGAAGACAATGCTTACATCGATTATGTTGGCTCTTGGGGTCCAATGATTTTGGGTCATGCGCATCCAAAAGTAATTGATGCAGTCAAAAAAGCGGCTGATGATGGTTTAAGCTTCGGTACCCCAACACCGTTTGAGACCACCGTTGCAGATAAAATTTGTGAAATCGTCCCGAGCGTTGAGATGATTCGTATGACCAGCTCAGGCACAGAAGCGACCATGAGTGCCATTCGTCTAGCACGTGGTTATACCCAGCGCGACAAAATCGTCAAATTTGAAGGTTGTTACCATGGACATTCAGACAGCTTATTGGTAAAAGCAGGCTCAGGTATGCTTGATATCGGTGAGCCAACGTCAAAAGGCGTGCCAGCAGACTTCGCTAAGCACACGATTACGATTCCTTATAATGACCCACAAGCGATTAAAGACTGCTTTGAAAAATGGGGTGATGAAATTGCCTGCGTTATCTTGGAGCCGATCGCTGGCAATATGAATATGGTCATTCCGAGCCAAGAGTTTCATGATACCTTGCGTGCAGAGTGTACTGCCAACGGTTCAGTGCTTATCTTTGATGAAGTTATGACGGGCTTTCGTGTTGGACTTGGCGGTGCACAAGCGCATTTCGGTATCGACCCTGACCTAACTTGCTTTGGTAAAATTATCGGTGCAGGCTTGCCCGTTGGCGCTTTCGGTGGTAAAAAAGACATTATGTCGTGTATTGCGCCACTCGGCGGTGTCTATCAAGCCGGCACATTATCAGGCAACCCACTGGCGATGCGTGCCGGTATTGCTATGTTTGAAGACTTAACGACAGACGGGTTTTATGATGAATTAGCAGCGAAAGTAGACCATCTAGTTGATGGTTTCCAAGCAGCTGCGGACAAACATGGCATTAATATGCGTACCAATAAATTGGGCGGCATGTTTGGCATGTTCTTTGTCAAAGACAGTGCAACCGAAACGCCAAAGAATTTTGATGATGTGACAGAGTGCGATATGACCGTGTTTAATACTTTCTTTCACGGTATGCTCGATCGCGGTATTTATCTGGCACCCTCTGCTTATGAGGCGGGCTTTATGTCTATCAAGCATAGCGATGCAGACATCGAGGCATCAATCAAAGCTGCCGATGAGATATTTGCAGAAATGGCCAACGCATAATCTAAATATTCATCATCGTAAAAACTAAGTTTTAAACTTTTAAAATAAAAACCAGCCAATGTGCTGGTTTTTTTATGGCTAGGGTATGTCCTGACTCTGGATGGAAGTGACTAAATAGGCTAAAAATGGCGGGCATGCAGAAGAAGCCATGATTGCCCATCTATAAAACAGACAATAAGTTGTGCTATTCTGAGGCTAATGATAATGACTGAGCAAGGACGCGACCTAATGAGTAATAGCTTTGAAAATAACTCGCCTAGCGCCACGGTTCCTCCATTGTGGCAAGCCGCCTATGAGCAATATGGACTAAAAAATAACTTGGATGTGTTAGAAGGTAAGCACAATCTGCTGGATTTACTACAACCAAAAATTGAGCAGCATAGTGAGTCGGTGGCTTTTAGTATGGGAACAGCCACAGTAACCTTTGCCCAACTAGATATTGCTAGCCGCCGTTTTGCTGCCTTTCTACAAGCAGAAAATATCGAAAAAGGGGCACGAATTGCCGTACAGCTGCCAAATATATTGCAGTACGCGGTGGCATTGCTCGGTTGTCTACGGGCAGGCGCGGTATTGGTCAATGTCAATCCGATGTATACCCATTATGAATTGGCGCATCAGCTGACTGACTCTCAAGCCTGCGGATTGATCGTCCTTGATGGGATGACAGCCGCTTACGATCAGCTCGATGAAGAGGTAAAAGCGCAATTATCCTTGGTCGTACATTGTTCCGTAGACCCCAATGCCGAACCTGCCGATAACGATATCGCCTTACTGACGCGCATCGACCAGACAGCAAACATAACTAATAGCCAAGCAAACAGTGTTCGCACAACCACAGACGATAGCGCTACAAACAATACTTCAGTACATAGTGTCAGCTTTGCCCACATTATGAGTGCATGCCACGCTGAGCAATATAAGCCCGTTACTATCACGCGCGAAGATTTAGCCTTGTTACAGTATACGGGTGGCACGACTGGCAAGCCAAAAGGCGCGATGCTCACACACTATAATGTGATGGCTAATGTCTGTCAGTGTTATGCGATGTTTGGCAGTGCGATTGAAACAGGTCGCAGTGAGCAGATTAAAATACTCAATCCGCTACCGCTGTACCATATTTTCTCATTCACCGTTTGTGGTCTGCTCGGCATCTATGGTGGTTGGGAAGACATACTGGTCACCAACCCGCGTGATATTGATGGGCTGGTCAAGACCATCGAGCAGCATCGTCCGCATGTCATTCCGTCGGTCAATACCTTATTCATTGGGATGCTGCATCATCCAAAATTTGCTAGCCTTGATTTTAGTCGCTTGGCCTTATCTATCGGGGGCGGCACCGCGATTATCAAAGCAGTGTCTGATCAATGGCAACAAGGCACTGGCATGATTATCAACGAAGGTTATGGCATGTCGGAGACCGCGCCAGTTATCTCTTTTAACCCACCAGGTATAGATGGTTTTAATGGTAGCGTCGGTCTACCGCTCGCTATGATGGATATCAAAATCATAGACGACAATGGCTCAGCATGTGCTATCGGAACGCCGGGAGAAGTCGGTATCAAAGGGCCACAAGTAATGCAGGGTTATTGGCGCCAAGACAATAGCGATACCTTTACTAATGATGGCTACTTTAAATCAGGTGATATTGGGCTACTGAATAAACAAGGCTTTTTGACCCTCGTTGATCGTAAGAAAGACATGATATTGGTGTCAGGCTTTAACGTGTATCCTAACGAAGTAGAAGCAGCGTTGACTGAGCATCCAAAAGTGCTCGAGGTGGCGGTCATCGGAATTGAAGATGCGCATAGCGGTGAAGTACCCAAAGCTTTTGTAGTAAAAAAAGATTCGAGCTTAACGGCTGAGGAGCTGGCAGCCTTTGCCAGTGAACGTCTGACTGGCTATAAACGCCCGCAGTCATACGAGTTTATCGATGAGTTGCCTAAGACCGCAGTCGGTAAAATATTGCGTAAATCCTTACGCTAAATCAGCATTTTATTAAAGCTAAAAAACTGGATTGCTATTTTGGCAGTCCAGTTTTTTATGTTTTATCTATATTAATCATAAACTTAGCTTTATCGTGCTTTATCAAATTTGCGATCTTTTAAACTTACATTACCACGTAGCACGTCGCTATACATACGAAAATCGCTGGCAAAGCTTTTTAGCGGAAATTTAAAAGAGGCGGGCTTGTTTTTCTCAAAAAAGAAATGCCCGACCCAAGCACAAGCGTAGCCTGCAGCGATGCCTTTGAGTAATGGTTTTGGCGAACGGGTTTTGACCGACTTTGCCAAGCCTAATAAGCCAAAACTACTGCCTGCAAAATGCAGTCGTCGGCATGCCATATTTTGATGTTCATCCAAATAAAAATCATAAAAGTTTGGCTTCGTTGGACTGACCGTCTTCATGATGTCCTTTTTGGCCGTGCCGATAGTAGCAGCGTCGGTATATTTCGTAGTGTTTTGTGTGGCAACTTGATTCATTTTTAGCTTCCTTGCTAATCGTCTATCGAAAACAGGCATTAGGGCAAATCATTGAGAGATTTTTTAATTCATTAAAACTTATGCTTGATAAGTAAGTGTTTGTTCTTTATTACAATATTCATGATTTTTAATGTAGCAAATCGCCATTAGTAACACAAGCGTCAAGTGTGGGCTACTTGTCTGTGTTGTCATCGGGTACTAGCCAAGGTTGCGTCTTACTTGCCACTATTTGGCATAAATGCTTTAATGGCAAAACTCGCTGTGTTTCGCTCAGTGAGCTGTGTTTTTTATCTATCCGTTTTCTTATTTTTCAGCAAATATCCTATCCTTTTTATCTAACACGGTAACGATATATCCTATGCCTAATGACTACCTAGCAAACCCACCGATCGCCGATGATGAAATGATGGCAGCCATTGATATTGGTTCCAACAGCTTTCATTTAGCCATTGCCCGTCTTGACCACGGTGAGGTGCGAAAAGTGGTTTCGATGTCCGAAAAGGTGCAGTTGGCAGCAGGATTGGATGAGAATAATATATTGGGCGCGGCGGCTGAACAGCGAGGACTTGAATGTCTAAGTCGGTTTGTTGCGCGTCTTGATTCAGTACCACCTGAGCGTATTCGTGTGGTGGCGACCAATGCCTTGCGCCAAGCTAAGAATGCCAATGACTTTATCACTCGGGCCAATAAAATCTTACCCAAGCCGATCGAAATCATCGCTGGACGAGAAGAGGCGCGTCTAATTTATTTGGGCGTCTCGCACACCAACGCCAGTAGCGATAAGCGTTTGGTCATCGATATCGGCGGTGGCTCGACCGAGTTCATCATTGGTCAAGAGTTCGATCCGCTATTGACCGAAAGTTTACAGATGGGCTGTGTTGCCTTTACCAAAAAATATTTTGATGATGGGCAAATTACCAAAGAAGCGTTTAACAATGCGATATCAGGCGCGCGCAAAGAAGTATTAGCGATTAATGGTCGCTACCAAAAAACCGGTTGGAGTAGTGTGGTTGGCTCTAGTGGCACGATTAAGGCGGTGCGTAACGTCCTCGTCTCTAAAGGCTGGGCGGATGAGCAAGAACGCATTACTTATAAAGGCGTCAAAAAACTAGAAAAATTATTGATTAAGATTGGCAATGTCAATGACATCGAATTAGAAGGCGTCAAGGAGCATCGTAAAGCCGTCTTCCCCGCAGGCGTGGCGGTGCTACGGGCGGTGATGAAGGTGCTGGGCATTGAGACCATTGTTTACTCAGATGGCGCGCTACGCGAAGGCGTTATGTATGACATGTTGGGGCGCTTTGCCAGTGAAGACGTGCGTGACCGTAGTGTGCTGGCACTTATTAAACGCTACTCAGGCGATAAAAAACAAGCCAAACAAGTAGTAAGAACCAGTCGCAATTTGTTTGAACAGGTGAAGGCGAAGCTATCACTCAGTAGCGACGATGGCGATTTGCTCAGGCGGGCAGCGTTTTTGCATGAAATAGGCCTAGCCATTAGCCATAGTAGCTACCACAAGCACAGCGCGTATTTACTTGAACATTCTGATATTCCTGGGTTTTCACAAGTAGATCAAAAGCGTATGGCGCAGCTGATGCTCAATCATCGCCGCAAGCTCAAATCGGATATGTTAGAGCAGACTGGTACTATTGGCGGTGATTCGCTGGTGTATTTATGCTTATTGTTACGGTTAGCCGTACTCGCGCATCACAGCCGTAGCGATAACGAACTACCAACGTTGCAGCTTCAAGTCGTTGATACCAAATGTTGGCAAATCACAGTGACGGATAACAATGAGCATTATGCGTTCTTATTATCAGATTTACATAATGAGGTCGAGCAGTTTGCCAAGTGGGGCGTGACACTAAGCGTGGTCGAGGCATAAGTGCTGAGCGCTAGCATTGAGTCGTTACTATTGTGATGAGTAAGCTACAGATTAACGTAACAAAAGCGGCTTTGTCAGTAATGTCATGGCATTTAAGATGTGCTACTATAGCTTCTATTGAGTTTACAACTGTACTTTTATTATCTATAAACCGATAACGATGCTATTGTTAAATATAATTATTAAAGGGAAAGGTCTATGAGCACTGTCTGGGATAGTGTGCAGCTTGCACGGCACGCCAAGCGTCCATTATTTATGGACTATGTTAATCAGCTGTTTACCGAATTTGATGAATTGCATGGCGATCGTGCGTTTGCCGATGACAAAGCGATTCTGGGTGGCCTTGCGCGCTTTGACGGTATGCCAGTGATGGTTATCGGTCAGCATCGAGGTCGCAGCACGCGCGAGCGTATCGCCCATAACTTTGGTATGGCCAATCCTGAAGGCTATCGCAAAGTCATTCGCTTGGTAAAGATGGCGGAACGTTTTAATATTCCGGTGATGACCTTTGTTGATACCCAAGGCGCCTATCCGGGTATTGGTGCCGAAGAGCGCGGGCAGGCGCAAGCCATTGCTGAGAGTATTGCGGTTTTTTCTAGCCTAAAAGTGCCGATTATCGTGACCATTATCGGTGAAGGTGGCTCAGGTGGCGCGTTAGCGATTGGCGTTGGGGATAAGGTCAATATGCTACAGAATAGCATTTACTCAGTTATTTCTCCGGAAGGCTGTGCCTCTATCCTGTGGAAAACAGCCGAAAAAGCGCAAGATGCCAGTGAAGCCTTAAAATTAAATGCCATTAATCTCTATCAAATGGGCTTAATTGATGCAGTGATTGATGAAGGCGAGGGCGCTCATATTCAGCCACAACCAGTCATGACGGCTTTGAAAGCACTCATTGCTGAGCAGTTAGATGAGATCAAGGATTTGGATGCGCAGGAGCGTTGCGAGCTGCGTTATGAGAAGCTAAAAACCTTTAACTCAGAAGTAATGTTGCCTGCTTAATAGGTTGGCATTGTGCTTTTTTAGATTGGGCTTGTTTAGAGTAAGGTCAATTTATTATTGAGCACCTATTCAGTATTTAACGCTCAGCTTTTGATATTAGATAGTTATCCTTAATGTTAAAACAAAAAATGCTAAAATAAAAACGTGTCATTTTATGGCGCGTTTTTTTGTGCCAACAAACTTCTGCATTAATAATGTATATATAGTCAGTGAAAAGTAATATCGAACCATGATGCACTGCTGATATTAATTTTTCTTGCTTGCCGTGCCTGCGCAGACAGAGGCTACAAAAATTGATATCAGCAATACCGTCGCGTTTTTAGGATATCTTGACTATAGCAACTCAATAAATAAGATGAATTATGACCAGCAGCGCAATCCTCCAATATACTATTGAGCCAATAGCTGAGCTGCCAATTGATACTCATTTGGCTGAGGCGTTATTAACCAGTTTGGCTGAATATAGCGAACGGCTACACGGTCGCCGACTTTGGCTGGCTTGTAGTGGTGGTCGCGATTCCTTGGCACTTGCGGCGTTATGTGTGCAGCTCTATCGACACGGTAAATTGCCATTTTTGCCGCAATTACTGCATGTTAATCATGGTCTACAAGTGGACAGTGGCATCTGGGCGAAGCATGTGGCGAAATGGGCGGAGGCTCAAGAGATACCTTGTCGGATTTTATCAGCGCAAGTAGACGGTCATGATGAGCAAGCCGCTAGGCAAGCGCGCTATGACGTTATGCGAGCGCAACTCAATCAAGACGATGTGTTGCTATTAGCGCATCATGCCGATGACCAAGCAGAAACGGTACTGATGCGGTTGATTCAAGGCGCTGGGGTGAATGGCTTGTCGGGTATGCAGCCATGGCATCTACAGACGCAAGGTAGGCGGCGAAATATATTGTGGCGACCTTGGCTGACCGTCCAGCGTACCAGTATTAGTGCCTATGCTCAGCGTCTGAAATTGCCCTATATCGACGACCCGACCAATGACGCTGGCGACAATGTACGTAGCGGATTACGTCGAGACGTTATGCCAGTATTAGCAAAATATAACCCCAACGTCATTGATAACATTGCTCGTAGTGCGCAGCTACTAAGTGACGCGCAAGCGACGGTCAGCGCTCAAGCAGAACAAGACATGCAGCAAACGGCTATTACCTCGTTACAACTGCCACCTGCACAGCGAGTGCTAGATATCGACGAGCTGCAGAAACTACCACTTTACCGGCAGCGCCAATTACTGCACTGTTGGCTAGCTCAAGATGAGCCATTACCGCCGGCTAAGCAGTTAGTTGATGAGGTACTAAACCTAGCTGAGCGCAATGATAACGATCACCAAACCATTCTTTTTTGGCAAGGTCGCCAGCAGTCTTATAGCATTCGGCGCTACCGCCAGCAGCTTTATCGGCTGAGCAATGAGTGGCTGACATGGCTGAATATGCCGCTTGATGAACAAACTCAACCGTTAGCGCCAGCCAATTTATCTAGCAATATTAGCACTGGCGTATTTGATGATAATTTGGTATCGATTTGTTTACGAACGAGTGCTGATTTTACATGGCAGTTGCAGATATTACCTCAGGTATTGGCACAGTTATTAGACAATACAAAAGGTGAGCATGCGTTACAGACAGTAGTGAAGCCAGTATTTAATATAAGAGCATTAGATCGCAAGCAGCGTGTGCAAACGGCATTGGCGTCGCGTCCGCAATCCGGTAAAAAGCTGTATCAAACCTTGGGTATCCCTTCATGGATGCGTGAGAGTTTAATGGTTATTAGTGCAGTGTGCACTTATGATGAAGAATTGCCATTATTGCTAGTATCACCGTTTGAAAGTTGGGTGTTAGGGACTGATAAGTCATCAACAGCCATTAGAAATGATAGTAGTATTTTAGACAGTGCTATCGGAAGTGTTCTAAGTGTAAATAATTTTTTGTGATAAATTTTACTCATTCTGAGTTAAGAAGTTAGATTATTTTTTTCTTACCATTTTGATATCTGTGATTTTAGTACCTTCGTAGCATTCTTCACTATTATCTCCAGTATAGACAAAACCGAATTTTTTATAAAAATCGATAGCTGCTGTATTAGATTCTAGTACCCATAAATAAAAGTGGGTATTGATATTAGACTCTAAGATGTCTTGCAACGACGTCTTCATTAACTCAGTTCCTATACCTAGCCTCTGATATTCTGGTAAAACATACAAAGTCGTAATTTCATAGCTATTATTTTTATTAAAATATCCAATAAATCCTAAGCTTTTATGGTTAGTATCATGTGCTACCCACACAACGACATCGTGATGAACGATTAACGCTCGCCACATTTCTGTTTTTTCGAATAGGTTGTTTTTGTTGCTAATATAAGACTCTGGTAGCAAACCTAAGTAGGCGGCACCCCAACTCTCAAAGTGCATGTTAGCAATATCTGTAAAGTCGTCTAGATTGCCTCTACGCACAAAATACATCGTTTACTCCAAAAAACTTAAAAATAGTTTGAAAATGACATTTCTCAATTTACTAACTAAGCTATGAAAGAGTCTGTGATAATTTAGTAGTTGAATAGGATTTTAGGCTAATAATGAGCTCGGGAATTTATCAAACGGTCGTAGTAGCAGTATGGTAAACTGAGTGTCATTTTAAATACCATTATGTTACTTTGATTGCCTTTGAAATTTTTGAGTAGGAGACACACATGTCAGTATTAGATAATAAGAAAATCAGTTTTGTCGGTGGCGGAAATATGGCGCAGGCCTTGATTAGCGGTCTTGTAAGCTGCGGCATCAAGCCCAGTCTGATTACCGTGGCTGATCCTAGCGGCGACGCGCGCGAGCAACTAGCCGCTAAGGGATTAAACACTGTAGATCCAACCGCTAATCCAACCGCCGCTATTACCGATGCTGATATTGTCGTACTGGCAGTAAAACCGCAAGTGATGAAACCAGTCGTCAGCGCTTTTGCAGATGTATTGGACAAGCAGCTAGTGATTTCGGTGGCAGCTGGCTTGTCGACGGATATTTTGTCTGGCATGCTAGGCGGCTATCGCAATATCGTGCGCGCAATGCCAAATACACCTGCCATGATTCAGATGGGGGCGACGGGCCTTTATGGTACGGATGATATCTCTACTGAACAAAAGCAATTAGCCACTGCAGTAATGGAAGCCTCTGGTCTGGTCATGTGGGTTGATGACGAAGAGCATATGCACGCGGTCACCGCTGTCTCAGGGTCAGCTCCGGCGTATGTGTTTTACTTCATAGAGTCGATGATCGATGGTGCTGTCGCTTTAGGTTTAGATAAAGAGCAAGCGTCAGCGCTCGCGATGCAAACTATGCTAGGCGCTGCAAAAATGGCAAAAGATAGTGATGACACGCCAAGTGAGTTACGTCGCAAAGTGACTTCACCGAATGGCACTACGCAAGCGGCGATAGAATCCATGCAAGCGAACGACATCGGTCGCCAAATCGCTGAGGCTATGAAAGCCTGCTCGGATCGAAGTCAAGCGCTTAGCGAAGAGATGAGTGAGTAAACCTTTATATTGATAACGGTATTTAGGCATGTTATCGAGAAATACGCTGGTGAGTTTATCGCATCAGCCTGACACCGATAATAAGCCGTATGACCCTATCATGCGTTTAATATGGACCAACGTCATCCTAAAATCTGTTAATAATGGCACATTGAGTAGCGCTTCATGAATAACCTATTACCGCATATTTTTGATCTAGTTACTACCTTTGCGATGTTACTAATCTTTATTCGCTTTATGTTGCAGTTCGCAGGTATGGATGAAAGTGAACCTATGATTGCGCCGGCTTATAGAGCTACCCGTATCGTAGATGTCTTTGGGCGTATCTTTCCCACGTTAGGGGGAGGACGCATTAGTATCGCTGCTATCGTGCTGATGTTTCTGATACGTTTGATAGACATATCAGGCAAGGCGGCTCTAGCGCAAAAAGGAATAGCACCGATTCCGCTGTTTTTTGTGGGTTCGTTGAGTCTGGTTGAAGACTTTTTGCGTATGTGTCGCTACTTAGTCATTGGCTCTATTATCGTCAGCTGGATAGTGGTGTTTACTCAGTCAGCGCACCCCATCATTGGAATTATTATGCAGCTAGCTGAACCAATATTGGCACCGTTTCGTCGTATCATACCGAACATAGGCATGCTTGATTTATCACCCATTGCAGCTTTTATTGTATTCATCGTCATAGAAAAAGGTTTACAAGAATTCATGCAAAGTTTCCTACCGGTGCTTGGTTAAATGAATCGCTGTGAATAAAATAAAGAATTGTATTCAAAAAGACGCTCTATTAATACAGAGCGTCTTTTTTTATTTATCGTTTATAGATTATTCTGAAAGTCTATAAAACGGTTGGGTATCAGTTGGGCTTCTGCATTCTCAGGGTGCGGTGCATCGGCGGCGCGCAAGGTTTGAGTAATCCAGTTATCGGCTGCCTTGACGGCATCAATGAGCGCGTCGCCTATTGCTAGACGTCCAGCGATAAAGCTAGCCAGCGAGCAGCCAGAGCCATGGAATTCGCCTTCTAAGCGCGGTAAGGTGCTTTGATGCACCATCTCACCTTCTATATACAGATACTGCTCGATATCACCGCTATTAAAGTCGTGTGAGGTTTTGACCAATATCGCATGAGATCCTTGTGCGCATAGTTTTTGCGCACCAATATGCAAGTCTTGCTCGCCGCTCAGAGCGCGTAACTCATGAGTATTAGGCGTAATTAAAGTGGCATAGGGCAGTAGCTGTTTGAAAGCTGCTACTAAAGTTGCCTCATCGCCCAAACTACCGCCACTATTAGCAACCAATACTGGATCAAGTACAAAAGGGGTGTTTTTTTTAATAACTTTATTAGTGAATAATCTAGTCATCATTTTTATATTATCAGTAGTGCCGAGCATGCCCGATTTGATAACCTTTACTGGCAAGTCTTCGAGTACTGCCATCGCTTGATTTCTGACTAGTTCAGCGCTACAAGCCTCAAAGCCGAAGACCTGCTGCGAGTTTTGGATGGTGACCGCCGTGCAAGCAATCGCCGCATGAGCGCCTGCTTGACCAATGGCTTCGATATCTGCTTGTAGTCCAGCACCGCCAGAGGGATCTAATCCTGAAAAACACAATACCACTGGTCGCATAACCCTTCCTTTTATTGCTAAGATGAATAACAAATACTATAGCCATCCGCCACCAAAAAAGCCATAGCAGCTTCAGATGTCGCGCTATGCTATGTCTGTTAAAACTATTTATTAGATACACCGTTTTTTTACGAATAGTAAGGCTGGCCGCCTAAAAAAGCGTAGAAAACCTGTTTAATAGCTCTAAAATTCATAATTATGGCAAAAGCGTGATTAAAACTGTAGACAGTGCTTGCAATTCGTTTTGGCTTTGCTATAATACTCGCCCACGACATAAGACGTATTGTTAGCATCGATACTGTGTTTAAAGAAGTGTTTTTTTAAAAATACTTTGATAAGTGTCTTAAATCGTTAGGTGAAGTGGGTGAGTGGCTGAAACCAGTTCCCTGCTAAGGAACCATACGTGTAAGCGTATCGAGGGTTCGAATCCCTCCTTCACCGCCATTTATTCAGTTGTTAGTAGAGTAATAACGCAGAGATTGGCGTTGATTGTTTTTTTAGTATTTGGTTCAAAAATAATTTGAATTTAACTAATAAAGATATTGACACAAGCGATATTATCTATATAATAACCAACCTAATTTGCTGTAATTGTTGTTAACAATGCAGTAAATGATGTGCAAAGTACGCGCTTGTAGCTCAGTTGGATAGAGCACTTGGCTACGAACTAAGGGGTCGGGAGTTCGAATCTCTCCAAGCGCACCATTTGCATACTAGTTTATTTTTTCATGTAATAAGTAAGCTAACAGAAAATCTAAATCAATCGCCTGTCTTATGACAATTTGGCGATTTTTTTATGTATGTAGCTTTTATCTCTATAGTTTTTATCTCTATAGCTTCTATAAGTCTTCTATTTATAAAACGACTGTCTTACTTGCCATCTTCCTTCTACATTTGAATAGACAGTCTTTTGCATCTGACGTCTTCTCGCATCATAATGTACGATAGGCGCTTGAATTACGGTACAATGAGCGCTCTATTTTTCGCTTGTTATGGGCTTGTATCATGTCAAAAACGTCGTCAAAAGCGGCTACTAAAGCCAAATTATCACCAAAAACCTCAAAGCCTCATATCTCTGAAGCCGAAGAACCGACGATTGCCAAACCTGGTACGCGTATGGCGGCTATTCTTTATGACGGTATGTTGGTTCTAGCGTTGTTATTTTTGGTAGGCACCATACTGACGGTGATTGGCACATTATTGACTATGGACACCGGCACGCAATCACAAGAGGCCAAATCACTGCCGACATGGTATCAAAACTTTATTATGACGCCGTCTTTTATACTGACGTTAGTGGGATTCTATGGTTTGTTTTGGCGTCGTAGTGGTCAAACGCTAGGGATGCAAACGTGGCGTCTAAAGACGGTCAACAATAGTGGTCATTTGCTGACATGGGGGCAGTCTTTTAAGCGTATTTTAGCGGCTAGTCTTATGCCGCTTATATTTGGCATTATTGGTAGCGTCATCGGTGGCACGCGCGCTATTTTATTAACCAGTGCTTTATTGGGCTTCGTCTTTAATTATGCCTTTTGCCTGTTTAATCGTCGCGGACTCGCGGTACAAGATATGCTATCGAATACCATTACCTTAAAAATGCCAAAAACCGAGAATGAAAGTTTATGGCGGGTCATTAGAAACCGCAAGCAAGGAAAATAAACCGCACTATCATCACCATAGTCTGTCAACACACGTTAAGCGTTACATGTTGGCTGTCTGCATCAGCCATAAAGTATAGCCGACGAAAAACATGACTAAGGTCGCGCCAGATATACGACCAAATGGACGCTTGCTCATAAAGGCAAAGACGCACAGTACCACGAGTAATAGAGTGATCAAGCCCATCGCTAAAATATCACGCGACAAGATAATCGGATTGGCAGTGATAGGGGCGATGAGAGCGGCCAGACCAACGACGCCTAAGGTATTAAAGATATTAGAGCCAATAATATTGCCCAGCGCCATGTCATGCTCACCTTTACGCGCTGCTGATAAGCTGGCAACCAGTTCGGGCAATGAGGTACCAACTGCCACGATGGTTAAGCCAATAATCAGCTCGCTCAAGCCCCAAAATGTTGCCAACTCTACTGCACCCCAGACGATGGCTTGCGAGCTTGCTACCAGCATTGACAGACCAATGAATAAACTACCCAAACCCCGCATTAAACTCGGTGCACTATGATCAGCATCGATGACCTCTTTAGTCTCATCTGCGTTATCTGAATTGCCGTCGCGTAAGCTCAGTACGATTTGAACCCCTAAGACAATGACCAGCATTGCCAATAGCACTAGCCCGTCATTTAAGCTCAGCAGCCCGTCACGTAGCTGCCATGCTGCCAATGCGGTAATCGCTACCAGTATCGGCAAATCGCGCCTGATGATGCCTTTATGAATGATGATGGGGCTAATCAGTACCGTTGCCCCCAATACCAAGGCTATATTGATAATATTTGAACCATAAGCGTTACCTAGCGCCAGCTCGGGACTGCCTTCCAAGGCAGCAAGTAACGACACTACCATCTCAGGTGCCGACGTGCCCAATCCTAAAATAATCACCCCAATCAAAAAACTTGGCACGCGTAACTTTATAGCCAGAGCAGTTGCCCCATCAATAAAAATATCGGCACTCCATACCAAAATGGCTAAACCGATTAATACTGCAATAACTGCCAACCACATTAGTAGGTTTCCTTGTGACTCGTAAATGGATAAAAAAACATAAAAAAAGCTGAATCCTATATAGATTCAGCTTCCTTATCGAACACAATTTTTTATAAACTTAACAGCAGCGTCTCGCCGTTAACAACTAAGCTACCACAGCTAAGTTACAAAACGAAAGTTACTACAACTAAGCCACTTGTACTGGAATGATATTCGCTGTGTCTTTGACCGTATTGTCTTCGTTGCAATAGACCAGTTTTGGCTGATAAGTTTCGGCTTCCACTTCATCAAAATGCGCATAGGCACAGATAATGACGATGTCACCTAAGTCGGCCATATGAGCGGCGGCACCATTTAACGAAATAATACCAGAGCCTGCTTCAGCACGGATAGCATAGGTGCGAAAGCGCTTGCCATTGGTCACATTATAGATATCGATAGATTCGTTTTCACGTAGACCAGCCAGATCTAGTAAATCACCATCGATACCACACGAGCCTTCATAATGAAGCTCGGCATGGGTAACACGGGCACGGTGTAACTTGCATTTAAGCATATTAAGTAGCATAGGTTGCTTCCTTAGCGTAACTGATATTAATGAGCGTGACTGCTATTAAAAACTATCATTAGAAAAATGAGATATCAACTGACTTATTAATCAACCAAATCAAGAGGTTAATGGGGACAATATCGCCAAAATAAAAGGCGCTGTTATTCATTCGACCTATTATTCTGGACCTTTGAAACTATTAATCTGAGAGCGAGCTTTTTCAATATCACCACTTAACAGCAGGGGCAAAGCTTCAAACGCGGCGCTCAAGGCGCTATCAATGGCAATTTGCTCATCGGGGGAAGCTTTTGATAGGACGTGTCCGCTGACTTTAGACTTGTGTCCCGGATGCCCAATACCCACGCGCAGGCGATGAAAGTCGTTGCCAATATGCGGCGTGATATCGCGCAAACCGTTATGACCACCATGTCCGCCATCGGTTTTGAGCTTGATGCTGCCCGCTGGAATATCGAGCTCATCATGGGCAATCAGCAACTCATCATTTTGGATGCCATAAAAGTTGACCATAGGCACCACTGACTGACCGGATTTATTCATAAAGGTCAGTGGCATCAATAGCCGCACGTCATGCCCATGAATTTGTCCGCGTCCTGTTACCCCGTGGAATTTTTTGTCAGGGGCGAGCGTGATGTTGAACTGCTGCGCCAAATGATGGACGAACCAAAACCCTGCATTATGACGCGTAAACATATACTGCTGACCGGGATTACCAAGACCGACAATAAGTTTTATGGCCATAAAAACCCCTTTCTTAGCTGTAATAAATGAGTGATAAGGTTTGAAAAGTAAGACGACTCTATAATATTTAGGCTACACAATAGTTGTCCTACTTTTCAAACCTTACTTACAAAAACAGCAGGAGATATTTATCACCTGCTGCTTTCTAACTAAACAAACCTTTATCTACGTAGCATACGATAAGTCACTACATAGCGATTGTTTACTATTCGTCGTCTTTCTTGTCTTCAGTTTCGCCTTCAGCATCTTGCTCAGTGGCTGGAACGTCAGCTGCATCCACTTCTTCAGCGTCTTCGTCAACTTCTTCAACCGTTGGTGGCTGCATGTTAACGATCGTGCGATCATGACCGTCTTCTAGTTCAAGTTCATGAATAACAACACCTTCAGGAAGTTTGATGTCTGATAAACGGAACAAATCACCGATTTCCATACCAGATACGTCTACTTCTAGGTATTCAGGTAGCTGTGATGGTAGGCAGATGATTTCGATATCAGATACTAGCGTTGATAGTACACCAGCAGCAGCAGTACCCGGCGCATCTTCACGACCAGTGAAATGCACAGGAACATTCATGTGGATTTTTTGACCTTTCACAATACGCTGGAAGTCAGCATGCATTGGGAAGCCTTTAGCTGGATGGCGCTGCAAGTCTTTGATAACGGCTTGATGCTCTTCGCCGTCAACATTGATGGTCAAAATGTGCGAGAAGAAGGCTTCGAATTCAAGTGATTTTACCAACTCGTTAAGCTTGATAGAGATCGCTGTTGGCTCTTCGTTACCACCATAGATGATAGCAGGCACAAGATTCTGCTTACGTAGGCGGCGGCTCGCACCTTTACCTTGTAGTTCAGCAGCACGATCAATGGCGTTTAGTTCAAAATGATTAATGCTCATGGATATAATCCTATAGAGAGTATGTGAAGTATCTACCAGTAATAACAGACTTGCGACCAGTCTATCACTGGATAATCAATACTTTAGAAAGTATCAATCATGTCGCTAAGTATAAAAATACCTAAAAATAATAAAGATTAGCTAATGATGAATACAGGCGCGCATTATACGTGATTCTTTAACAATAATAAAGACCTACGTGAAATGGCTATTTAAAGTGAATATACAATAAACAACGAAAAGTGATTAAAAAAAACGCCAAGTCATAAAACTTGGCGTTTTTTTAACAGATTTTTTAGTAACGGACAATCTTAAGCGTTACCTAAGCGTCAAACATCGCACTGATAGATTCTTCGTTATTGATACGGCGCAAGCTCTCAGCCAGCATCGGGGCGATACTTACTTGACGAATTTTGCTACAAGCTTTGGCGGCGTCAGATAAAGGAATCGTATCAGTGACCACAATCTCATCCAATGCAGATTCATTGATGTTTTTTAGCGCATTACCCGATAAGACTGGGTGGGTAATGTAAGCCAATACGCGGCGTGCACCATTTGCTTTCAATGCTTCAGCAGCTTTGCATAATGTGCCTGCAGTATCGACCATATCATCAACGATGACGCAATCACGGTCGCGAACATCACCGATAATGTGCATCACTTGTGATTCGTTGGCACGCGCACGGCGCTTATCGATGATGGCTAAGTCAGTATCACCTAGTTGTTTGGCCATAGCACGGGCACGAACGACACCACCGACGTCAGGAGAGACGACCATGATATTGTCATAATCTTGCTTTTTGAGGTCGTTTAGCAGCACAGGCGTGCCGTAAATGTTATCGACTGGGATATCAAAGAAACCTTGAATTTGATCTGAGTGCAAATCAACGGTCATGACGCGATCGATACTGACGATGTTTAGCATGTCAGCGACGACTTTGGCCGAGATAGGAACACGCGCTGAACGCGGACGACGGTCTTGACGGGCATAACCAAAGTAGGGCATGACAGCGGTGATACGGCCAGCACTAGAGCGACGCAAGGCATCGGCCATCATCATGATTTCCATCAAGTTGTCGTTGGTCGGTGCACAAGTAGGCTGCATGATAAACACGTCTTTACCGCGCACGTGCTCTTTGATTTCCACCGCAATTTCGCCATCAGAAAAACGCGTGATGTCAGCTTTACCAAGAGGGATGTGTAGGTGGTCGGCGACGGTTTTCGCTAATTCAGGATGGGCGTTGCCCGTAAAAATTGCCAAATAAGGCATGACTGAAGTCCTATTGATTAAATCAAGCAGCGACCGCTAAGCAGTGTCTAACTGCCCAAATATAGAAAAGAGTGATGAAAAATATTGAAGACTACTATTACAGTAAAAAATGGCAGGGGTAGCTGGACTCGAACCAACGGATGTCAGGATCAAAACCTGATGCCTTACCAACTTGGCTATAC
>NZ_JBEOOY010000021.1:0-56769 GCF_040309585.1 Psychrobacter sp. GW64-MNA-CIBAN-0177 | reverse complement strand
TTTATGATTATGTTTGATGATCGTATTAGTAAGCATTTAATCTAAATGGCAGTTACACAGAATTTGGGATGGTCTCAGCCATTGGGCTGGGTATCGTATTTGGCATAGGTAAAGGCATGAATGTCGAGACCGCAGCAGAATTTGAAGCAGCCTCTGCGCCACCTCTGCTTGATGTATTCTCCAATATTATCCCATCTAACCCCATCAGTGCGATGGCAAATGGCGATATGCTATCCATCATCTTTTTTGCCGTCCTAATCGGTATTAGTATCTTAATGGTTGGTAAGCCTGCTAAAGGGTTGGTAAAAAGTTTAGAATTGATCAACGAAGTCATCTTGAAGATGGTGACTATCATTATGAATCTTGCACCATATGGTGTCTTTGCGCTATTGACCAAAGCCATGGCTGAGCTCGGCTTAGACTTAATTTGGTCATTGCTTGGTTACGTTGCGGTATTGGTTGGCTCACTGGCTTTCCATTTCTTTATTACCATGATGATTGTCCTCAAGTTATTTTCAGGCTTATCGGTCAAAACCTTTTTGGCAAAAATGCGCGAAGTTCAGATTTTTGCGTTTAGTACCTCAAGCTCGAATGCGACGATTCCGATTACCTTACGTACTGTGACCAAGCGTATGGGGGTTAATAACTCTGTCGCGTCGTTTACCGTTCCTTTTGGCGCTACCATCAACATGGATGGTACGGCTATCATGCAAGGAACGGCGACCATTTTCATTGCCAATATTTATGGTATTGATTTGGGTGTGACCGAATATCTGACAGTTATCTTAATGTCAGTATTGGCCTCGATCGGTACGGCTGGCGTACCGGGTGTTGGCTTGATTATGCTGTCCATGGTATTTGCTCAGGTGGGCTTACCTATCGAAGGTATTGGTCTTATCTTAGGCGTGGATCGTATTCTTGATATGCTTCGTACCGCAGTGAACGTCGGCGGTGATGCAGCAGTGACCGCTATTGTAGCAAAGTCAGAAAACAAAATGGACGTTGCAATTTATAACGATCCTGATGCGGGTGCCAAAGACGTGTTTGATGGTCATATCGATGAAGACAACGAGCGCGAGTTCTCAAATGTCTTTAGCGATGGCATTATGGGTAGTGAATACGATGACGTCGATCGTCGCTAACCATAATTAACCATAGTCAATCTCATAACAATTGGATACGGTGTCAGGCTCGCTTAGTCTACTACTTGTAGTACTTTCACCCACCTTTCTTGTATCTACATTAGATTGAACCGACTCTATAAAATTTGAATGCTTATTCAAATAAAAAACCTCAGTCAAATTGGCTGAGGTTTTTTTTGGTATAGTCTAAAGCATGTTTACATCAAGGAAACTAGCCAAGTACGTATTTGGTTACCATGGCTAAGCAGACCAACACAATCATCGGACGAATCAGCTTACTACCGCCTTTGACGACCATATGCGAGCCAAAATAAGCGCCGATCGTCTGTCCCACCATCATTGCCAGCCCTACTTTCCACAAGACATTGCCGCCCAAAATAAAGAAAATCAGCGAGCCAATATTGGTCGATAAGTTCAAAACTTTCGCCGCGCCTGTTGCTTCGATGATCTGACGCCCACGCAGTGCTACATTACCTAACGCAAAGAACATGCCGGTGCCCGGACCGATATAACCATCGTAAAAACCAATTAAGGGTGCAACGACTTTTTGCCATTTGCCTTCTGAGATGCGCGGTGCCGCTTCTACTTCGCCAAGCCTAGGTGCAAACAAGGTATAGATACCGATCGCGGCAATTAAGAAAGGAATGAGCTTTTCGAGCAAGTCAGGCGGTGACATCTGTACGGCGATAGTCCCAATAACCGAACCGATAAAAGCCGCAATAATGGCGACTTTGATACGTTGCGGCTTGACGACCCCTTTTCTAATCATGGTGATGGAAGCAGCCAATGCGCCTGAAGCCGCTTGTAGCTTATTGGTACCTAGCGTGAGCACTGGCGGAATATTCGCCAGTAGCATGGCTGGGATAGTCAATAAGCCACCGCCACCTGCGATAGCATCAATAAAGCCTGCCAACGCTGCCACAGCAGTGAGCATTAAAATAATCTCTAACGAGAGGGATAAGTCCATGACGCCGACCTTCAACATTGAGGATAAAAAGAGAAACAAACTTTAGAAAACAATCTGTAGAAAACAACCCTAAAAATAAAAGTGAAATCGAGAGTAAGAACACCGCAATCAAACAGGCAAAAAGCGCCTAAATAACCGCGTGCGCAAGAGCATCTGTGTGCACGTAATGCCACTCATTATAGAGATAAAAGACTAAAAAAAGCCAAAAACGTAACAAAGTCTGCTAGATTTGTCTAACAGGTTACTGAAATCTTTAAGAATAATATTTTATTGACAGCAGATTTTATAGCTTATTTCCGTCCTGCCTTTCACCATATTGCTGTTATTCCACTGTCATTTCGCTATTATTGCGAGCGTAAGATAGTTTTATGGTTTCAGTTTGACGGATTTTGTTGTCTATCTGAATGAGATTATGAGAAACTGTTAGCATCTAGCTGCGCCAGCGTCAAAGTTGCCAGTATAGACACTTGAGGTTATTGAATTATTTAGCAAATTGTATTTAGTAAATGAGGATGATATGGCAATAAAAAGAATCAAAGCATTTTTCGAATTTGAGGCAGCAGGCGGTATCGTCTTAGCATTGGCTGCCATTGCTGCAATGATCATTGCCAATACACCTCTCAACGTTTGGTACGAGGCTTTTATTCACGCCCCCGTATCCATTCGCATCGGCGACTTTGGCATTGCTAAGGATGCGCATCATTGGATCAACGATGGTCTGATGGCGATTTTCTTTTTCTTAGTCGGGCTTGAGCTCAAGCGTGAAGTCTTGATTGGTGAACTCTCTAACGTTAAGCAAATTATCCTGCCCGCTGGAGCGGCGCTGGGCGGCATGATTATGCCCGCCATTGTCTATCTGCTCTTTAACTATAATGAACCTGATTTTTGGAAAGGCTGGGCAATCCCTGCCGCGACGGACATTGCTTTTGCTTTGGGTATCTTAAGTCTTTTGGGCAATCGCGTTCCTAACTCATTAAAAGTGTTCTTAGTCTCTATTGCTATTTTTGATGATATTGGCGCCATTTTAATCATCGCTTTATTTTATACCAGTGACTTGTCATTGGGCTCTTTAGCCGTCGCTGGTTTATGTCTGCCGTTTTTATACCTCCTCAATCGTCGCAACGTGACGAGCATCACCCCATATCTACTCATCGGTGTGATTATGTGGATTGCGGTACTCAAATCTGGTATTCATGCGACGTTGGCAGGTGTAGTGTTGGCTCTATTTATTCCAATGTTTGATCGTACTGATCCTGAGCATTCGCCATTAGAAGAGCTGGAGCATGATCTACAAAATACCGTCTCTTTTGGTATCTTGCCGTTGTTTGCCTTTGCCAACGCGGGTATCTCGCTGAAGGGTGCAGGCTTCGCTGAACTGTTCCACTCGGTACCGCTGGGTATCGCTGCTGGTCTCTTCATCGGTAAGCAGTTAGGAGTTATGATTATGTGCTGGTTAATCTTTAAACTTGGCATCTCAACCATGCCACGAGGCATGAACTTTAAACAAATCTATGGTGCCGCCTTACTATGTGGGGTTGGTTTTACCATGAGTTTATTCATCGGTGGCTTAGCATTCGCAGGCGACACTCCATTATTTGATGAGCGTTTAGGTATTATCATGGGGTCAATTGTTTCTGGTATCGCCGGTTACATGATGCTCAAAGCAACGCTAAAAGAAGACATCAACAGCACTTCGGTAGATTTGACCCGTCATTAATACGATTGACGGGCAATAAGGGAATCGATAAGTAACAGATGCAAGCGATAGAGGATGGGTGTAGAGACAAATATGGACAAAAAGTACAATGGTTTGAATTCAGACACCCATCGTCAGTCGGCATCTTCTTACCAGCGTCATGGTCGTACTACTGCTATCGACGATCATAGCGACTTACAGGTTTTAAAGCGCATCAAGCGTTATTTATTACCAAAGGACTTTGTAATCTCGCAAGATTTATTAGACGAGATAGTGGCAGGCTACGATATTGGCGATCCGTTGGCAGATACTTTAGCCGCTGATGGCATTCGTTTTGCCAAACCTTTACAGCAATTCATTATTAATGATCGCAGTGCAAAATTTGATACCAATCTGATAGATAACCCTGCGTTTAACGCCTTAACTGAGCAATTCAGTGGCCATCCTGCTTGGTTCGATCCCAAGCTTGCGCACATTGGGGCAGTCGCCTATCGCCGTTATCCATTGATGCTGATTTGGCTATTACGCAACGTCGCGCTGATGGCAGGCTATAGTATCCCTGCCCTCTCCTTGCCACTCATTCAGACCGGCGCTTTGATGCACGATGCGCTGCCGCGTTTGATGCGTACCTATGCTTATATCTTAGCCGTCTCTGAACATCCACAAGTCACTGCGCACATAGCTAACGGCCGCAAGCCTATCGACCAAGTACTAGCGATTGGCTCTGAAGGCTGGCGGCAATCTATTCAGGTGCGGCAAATTCATACATTGGTACGGCAGAATTTATTAAAAGGTAAAGGCAATGCTGCTAAGGGCGTCATACCGAGTGCCGATCAGCATCATAACCCCGATGGCAGCTGGAATACGATTTATTGGGGTCTGCCCATCAACCAGACCGATATGATCGCCACCCATTTGCAGTTTTCGTTGTTGATAATGCGCGGCCTACGACTACTGGGCGCACGCATCAGTCCCGAGGAGGCGGAAGGTATTTTACATTTATGGAATCTTGCGAGTTACTGGATGGGGGTGGATTTAGAGCGCTTGCCAACAGATGAAGCAGCGTGCTGGGAGTGGTTATATACCTATTTATCCATTCAACAGCTTGACTTTAAGATGGGACAACCACTAGCAAAAGCCTTGCACGATTTGCCTCGTCAGCTGATGGGTGAAGACAATCGTCGCGGGCGCTTCGTCGAGATGGTCAATGCCAGCGTGACTCGCACTCTAGTCGGCGATGATATCGGTGATGGCTTAGATTTGCCCAAATCAAAGATACGCTTTGGCGTCTTATCTTCGGTGCCGATTCTCTTTGCTCTTGACACTGCCAGACAGCACAATCAAGCCGTAGCGCATAAGTTAGAAGCCTTCCGTGCCAAACGCCAAGACAATATGAATTGGTGGCTTAAGAAAAACGATGACTATTATAAGTAGTCATTAGAATAGGTGAAAGCATTATCAATCGCCTCGACACTCATTATAATCAATCTATAACGGATAGGTTTACTCATGGTTTTGGGTGAGAAGTTATCAGCCGCTCATTCTTACTGCCTTACGTTTTGCGCTTGTTCATTTTGGATACGGTAGTACCATTCCAATTGTCGATCAAACCCCGTTTCTAACAAACTGGCGATGACGCGTCCTGTCAACCCCCAAACCGTCTCACCATCCACTTGCCAGCTGGGCGTAAGGATGGTCGCAGTCTCCTCTTGCATCGTATACTCTATCGCATACTCTACTGTCGGCTGTGTGAGCAGCGCTTCAAAATCTGCCCAAAAGATGCGCGATATCTCACCCATCTCAGGCACCAATACCAGACCCGGCGCAATGAGCGCCACAATAGGACGGACACTCATGCCGCTTTTGGAGGTTTGGATAGGCAGTTGACCAAGTAGTTGGACTTTGTTTGGTGGTAGCGCCGTCTCCTCGCAAGCTTCACGCAGCGCGGTGATGACGTTATTGCCATCGCCTATTTCATACTTGCCACCAGCACAGGATACTTCGCCAGCGTGACTGTTCATATGAGCTGCACGGCGCGTCAAGAGCAGCTTAGGATGACGCTCATGAGTGATAGCAACCAAGACTGAGGCATCAGCTATCGGTGTCTGATACAGACTGTCTAAGATACGAGCACTGCGCGAGGTATTTTGAGAGTTGTACATCGCTGGACTGGTCACCGCGTTTAAGGTTTCATGCTGCACCCGTTCTGCCAACTGTCTCAGCGTCGGATGACGAATAAAAGTGGGTACAGCGACTGACAATTCACTAAAAGGTGCAGACTGCTTGGGTGTTGCCATTATAATTGCCTTGTATTTTTATCGGTATAAAGCCTTGTCACCATATCCTAAAATCGCTACGGTACTGCTGATATCGATATTACTTCTCACTGACTATATTTGACGATGTTTAGCAAAATTTAGCCATTTTTAGCCCATTTAGGTACAATCGCTTGAATTGAGGACACGCCCTAACTAAAAACCTAAAATAATCTCTGAATCTAGATTAGCGCAATCGCCTGTCAACTGCATGCTATTTATGTGACTGCTTATTTGTATCATCAGAATTGCTTGAGGCCGTTTGGTTAATAGAATTAGGCAACGTCACTGCAAGTGAAATGATGCGTTACTGTTATCATCATTCTGTGCCACGAAAATGTGTGCTATCTTAAGGTAATAACGATTATTTATAGCACTCTTGTGGAATGACGCTTAACCTTGAGTATAATCAATCCACCATGATATCGATACAAACAAACTGAGTGCTAGCAATTACATTACACCCCCATCCTTTCTCATCATAATAACAAGGCAGTTTATATGCGCTATTGTCTACAATGTGGCCACGAGGCTGAACGTAAAATACCGGCCACTGATAATATACCGCGTTTGGTCTGCCCGAATTGCGGCTACATTCACTACGAAAACCCAAAAGTCATCTGTGGCTCATTGGTCGTGCATAAGCAACGTGTGCTGCTATGTCGCCGCGCAATTGAGCCACAATATGGCTTATGGACGCTGCCCGCAGGCTTTATGGAAAATGGTGAAACAATGGCGGAAGGTGCTGCGCGTGAGAGCTTTGAAGAAGCGGAAGCGGTGGTCACCAATCCGCACTTATATTGTTTATATGACATCCCTGATATCGGGCAAATTTATAGTATCTACATCACCGAACTAAAAGACGGTGCTTACGGTATTGGCTCTGAAAGTCTGGACTGCGCTTTGTTCGCCGAAGAAGATATTCCGTGGGATAAGCTTGCCTTTGAAGCCGTGCGCCGCACTTTAAAAAGCTATTTTGCCGACCGTCAGCAATACGATAACCATGAGAACTTTCCCATTCATCAAGAGTTGATTGGCAAAGACCAAGCCATTAAGCGTTATTAATACAGCTTTTAAAAATACTTACCGGCAATAAAAACCGCCGCTTTCAATATAAATATTGAAGGCGGCGGTTTTTTTATACAGTCAATAATTTGCTATGACTGATTTCACGATAAGTCAAAAACTAGCTTTTAATCTTACAAACCTTAAAGCCAAGCTCTTTCACTTGCTCTTCTTTATCATAAGGTGCTAATACTGCACGAACATGATCCTTTCCTTGCAAATATTGCTTAGCCACACGTTGTATGTCAGCAACTGTCACGGCCAATATGGCTGCACGCATTTTACGTTGCCAGTCTGCACCGCGATTATGCAAATCAGCAAAACAAGCTTTGATAGCTTCACCTGCTGGAGAGCCTGGTTTATCCATACCTGAGATAATACCTAAGATGGCTTCTTCCAACTGCTCATCGGTTTGCGGCTCATTTAATAACCATTCGATACTGGCATCAAAATGCGCAAAGGTTTCAGCACACTGCGGATCGCGGTAGCTAAAGAACTTAAAGGCGCAAGCATTGGCATCGTAGCCTGCACCGCCACCATAAGCACCGCCGCGCTCACGGATAGCACTATGCAAGTAACCATTACGCAGATAAGGCGCTAATACCATCAAGGCAGCGGTATCAGGATGGTCGGCTGCTGGCACGGTATATGCGCTAGCATTATGATAGACGTTGGTCGGAACTAGCCACGCCAAATCTTCAACATCGAGCGCCACACCACTTTCTAGTGCTTTGACCGCGTCTGTCTCGCCATTTAACGCCGCATCAAGTTGCAACTCGGCAAACTCGCTTGGGATATTGTCTTCAATACCCGCATCAGAGTTTGTGATTTTTTCCGCAATCTTTGGCGCTTGGCTGTCTTTCCAGCTATCAACGATTAAGTTACTTAAGCGTTCGGTTTGCTCGGCTTCACAGATAATAACGGCGTGCTTAGGTAAACTGATTAAACGTTGATGTAAATCCATCAAGCTGGTTGCCAATTTATCCCACTGTGCATCATCAGTACTGGCATGGGTTAAGAAGTCTTTTAGCGCGTTTAGTGCTGGCAGACCGCTGCGCACATATTCTAACTGTGCTTGGCGACTCATGCCGCGACTGGCAGTTTGCATCGCATAAGAATGCCCTGAACCGGCAAGGTTTGATTGCCAACCTGCTTGACGCTGCTGCAAAATCTCTTTAATACGGTCATGCTCACTAAAGACGCTGTGCTCCATGACTTCTTTTAGCAAGTCAATGGCCTCAGGCTTGCGATTCAACGCGCGCGTTGCCACAACAAAATAGCTGCTAATCGCTTGGCTGTCATCGATATTAGTGCGCTGACTGATACGTGCCGTCACCCCTGATGAATGCGCCGCTTGCTTGGCTTGCATTTCATGAGCGCTTAGCGAATCGGTACCGAGCTCAGATAATAAGCTTAAGTAAATAGGCAACAATGGATGATTAATCACTTCATTAACCGGTAGCACGCTGGTATCCTGATTACCAATCGCATCGGTCAACGGCACAATCACTTGATAATAATACAAGCCATTGGTACCCGCTTCATATTCAAATAAGGTGCTCTCTTGCCCGCTTAAATTCACTTGTTTTTGCGTGCCTTGCTTAAAGCTGATATCGGTCGGGACATCTTCTAAGCCAACTTTTGGCAATAGGCTTAAATCATCAGGTGCTGCTTGGCGCGCTGCCAAATCTAAAGCCTGTTGTTTTAAGATAGCTTTATCATCAGCGGTCAAATCCATCGCAATGGTATCAAGACGGGTTTGCTCAGCTGCTGCAAGGCGGGCAGTTTTTTCGCTGTCAGGCGTCATAGTGACACGGACACGATGCTGATTATCGAGTAAATGAGTCTTGATTAAATTCGGTAACCACTGCGCATCTTTTACTTGCTCACGTAGCCACTGCAAATGCTCGTCAACTTCCCAGACGTCGATAGGGTTGCCATCATGAATCGCCGTGCTAAAGCCTTCTAGCATGAGATTCAAACCATACGGCATGCTATCACCACCGATATGGCGCTGATCAATCTCAATTTGATGCAAAATGGTTTCAATGGTTTCATCATCAATCGGTTTGCTCGCGACCTGTTTAAGCAAATCAATAATCCCCTGCTCTACCGCTTCGGCATGCTCAGGGTTTGAACCACGCAGACCGGTATAAAAGACCATTTCATAATGACTGTCGTCGAGTCCCAATAGCGGACTTGGCGCTTTACCAAGTGGATGGCTATCCAAATACGCGCGCAATGGCGAGCCAGCATGCTCAACCAGTACGCCCTCTAGTAGACGCAGTGCTAAACGCTGCTTTGGATCGGTAATTGATGGCAATAACCACGCCACCACATGATGGGTTTGGTCAGGACCGGCTTCGTCAGCGGTATAAGTATCGACCGCGCTAATCGGTGCAGACAGACGCTGTTCTGGACGCGAGACGTGTTTTTTGCCAGCTTCAAATTGAATCAAGGCATCTTCATGGATTTTCGCTTGCGTCTCAGCGACTGGAATATTACCAAAGCTCATAATCACACTGTTTGATGGGTGATAATGGCTTTGATGAAATTCAACCAGCTCATGATGGGTCAAGTCAGGAATATCAGCAGGATCGCCGCCTGAATTATAATGATAGGTCGTCGTTGGGAACAAATGATGGGCGACCGTATGATAGAGCTGGTCAATCTCACCACTCATCGCGCCTTTCATCTCATTAAAGACGATACCTTTAAACTGCGGCTTATCATTTTCGTCTAACTCGACACGAATGCCTTCTTGGGCAAAATCAAGCGGATGAATATTAGGGAAAAATGACGCATCAAGATAAACGGCAAGTAAGTTAAAGTAGTCGTTCTTATTTTGCGTGGCATACGGATACGCCGTCCAATCGGCAGCCGTCATCGCATTCATAAACGTGTTCAATGAGCGTTTAATCATCGAAAAAAATGGGTCACGGACAGGGAATTTCTCAGAGCCACATAAAGCCACGTGCTCTAAAATATGCGCCTCACCTTTTGAATCCATTGGCTGAGTGCGAAAGCCGACCAAAAAGGCATTTTCATCACTCGGGTGTGCCAAATGGTAATGCATGGCCCCAGTCTTAACATGCTGACTGATCAGCACATCCATCGATAGCGCCTCAATGTGGCGATGCTCAATCAGCTCAAACGCTGGATGTAGCGTTAAATCTACAGTAAATGGCGTGTCAGTCATAGTTGTCCTTATAGCTTATTAGGTAAATAGCACCCTGCAATTCAGGGTAAATAGAATGGTCAAAAGGTGTGATGTATTGGTTTTTATAGTGGCAAACGCTAGTCATGAAAACAATTGGTCTAGCGCTAATAGATGGGGTTGGCAGATTGAGAAGTCAAGACAGTGACAGCAGAAAGAACAGTGCTGATACTACAACTAGGAAGCACGACACCGCAACCGTTTAAAAGTACGCCGACATTACTTAACAGCAGCCATCAGTAGTGCTATAGTTAAGACTACTTGCTACGAGGAGCACCTCATGAGTTACCAACATATTTTACTGGTCACCGACTTGTTATCTGATGCCGACACAGTGGCACAAAAAGCCAAACAGATCGTCGATAACCGCCCCGGTTCTAAGCTATCTGTACTGCACATTGTCAAAGACACCATGGTCGGTTTTGGTTATGAGTTGGTGCCCGCATCAAGCTTATATGACCAGATTGACGATGAGCGCTGCCAAGAGGCACGAGCCAAATTGGCACAATTCTTAGAGCGCAATGGCTTAACTGCCGTTAATGCCGAGGTAACCACCGCCATCTCTAGTAGCGAAGGTATCGTCAACTATTGCCATAAGCATGACGTTGATCTTCTGGTCATCGGTCGCCATGAGCGTCATGGTATCGTCGCATGGCTCAGCGGTGCCACAGCAGATAATATTTTGCCAAACGTCCCCTGTGACAGTTTAGTCGTTAGACTTGACAAGCCCGTATCAAAACGCAGCTAACCTGAACCCAAATATCGTTTTGATAAATGGTTTGTATAAGTTGATAAAAAGCGCATCGGTGAGCAATCTACGGGGCGCTTTTTTTAGCTCATTCATTTTAGCCCTAACTTATTTATTATCCTATTCAATAATATCAATAAAGGTCTGCCAAATCGGGCTTTGATGGCGGGCTTTGTGCCAAACTAGCCACCATGTGCGTGACAAATCGATACCGGCTATTTTTACTTGTACCAACTTCCCTGCTGCTAGCTCTGCCTCGATAACGTGTTGTGACAGACAGCCAAGCCCAATATCGGCACTAACCATACGCTTGATGGCCTCTGACTGTTGAATAGCCATGACCACTTTTGGATCGGGTAAGTGCTTTAGTAACTGCTCATCGATAATCTGCCGTGTCCCCGAACCTGCCTCCCTTACCAATAAAGGTAGCTGTGCCAATTGCTCGATCGTCAACAAATAACAATGCTCGTCCTTGTCATAGTTGACCAATCCTGCCAACCATTTGCTATGGTGTTTAGCAAATACCATCAAGGTATCGGTGCGCCACTCTCGCTGCTCGATGACTTTTATATCAGTCGGACGCGGCATGCCTTCGACCACAGCAATATCGATGTTTAATTGCTCAACCTCGCTGACCACCTCTTGCGTATTAGCAATGTAGACATCGACATTGGCATCCGGTAGCACCTCATATAGCTTGGCAAGTAGCGGCGGCAATACATAGTTGCCGATGGTGGTACTCGCACCAATATGAATCTGTCCTGCTTGATATTTATGATAATGCTCTAGCGTTAATGATTGCCCCAAGATCGCTTGCGCTTGTACATACACGGGATGGGCGTTGGGATGTTGGTTAAGCCTGCGCCCGACCCGTTCAAACAAGGGCATTTGCAACCTTGACTCGAGCTCAGTCAACGCGCTACTCACCGCAGACTGTGATAGATGCATCTCTTCACTGGCACGGCTGGTGCTACCTGTCTGATAAATACTAACAAATACCGCCAATTGCTTGAGGGTAATTTTCGGTAGCGTCTGCATGGGCTTTTTCATAATCTTTCTAACATCCTATACAAACTATAAATTTAAAAAATCACTTAATATTAAAAACCAATTATTAACCTACTTTTTCGATAGCTTGTATCTTATTAATCTGTTTTTATTATAAATCAGCTTGGCTTATACTGTCTATTCATAAGCTTATGCTTATTTTGATTATCAATAATAGGATGCGTACGCTATGCACGCTTTTGCCCAATCAGTGAATCATTATGTTCCAAACAACCGACATTTGGCAGGGTTGTTTGTCGTGCTGAGCGGTAGTGTATTTTGTCTATGGTTAAATACGAGTCTGGCGACGTGGTCGAACGGACGCATCGTTGGTTTGTCTTCCTTAACATTGGCCATTTTGCTTGGTATGCTATTGGGCAATACCATTTATCCTCATTTAGCTGAGCGCTTGAATGCGGGAGTATGCTTTGCCAAAGGGCAAATTCTACGCCTCGCTATTATGTTTTATGGCTTTAAGTTGACGATGACCCAAGTGGCCAGTGTCGGTATGCCAGCGGTGATGGCTGATGCCTTGGTGCTAACATCGACATTTTTGCTCACTTATTGGCTGGGTACAAAATGGTTAAAGATCGATCAGCAAACCACTTTATTGATTGGCTCAGGTGCTAGTATCTGCGGAGCCGCGGCGGTGATTGCAGCTGAACCAGTTGTCAAAGCTGAAGCCCATAAAGTAACGATTGCTATCGCGACGGTGGTAGTCTTTGGCACGATTGCCATGCTGCTCTACCCTTTCCTCTATCATCTTGGCTGGTTACAACCTTGGCTGAGTGCCCAACAATACGGTATCTATACCGGCTCAACCATTCATGAGGTGGCACAAGTCGTGGTAGCCGGTAATGCGATCAGTACTGACGTTGGTAATACTGCGGTGGTTTCCAAAATGATTCGGGTGATGATGCTTGCGCCATTCTTACTGGTACTATCTTTTGCCTTAACCAAAGGCGCGGGCAAAAATCCTGAAAAACAAACCCTACTTATGCGTGCCAAACAGGTCAAAGTACCTTGGTTCGCTTTTATTTTTATTCTTATTGTGGTATTGCACACGTGGGTGCCAATGACTCAGAATTTTGAGCGTAGTATGGTTATGCTAGATGACGTCTTGCTGACCATGGCTATGTTTGCATTGGGACTCACCACCCACCTAGGCGCTATCAAGCAAGCTGGCGTAAAACCTCTTATCTTGGGTGCCATTATGTTTGCTTGGCTTATTCTTGGCGGCGGACTTATTAATATAGGGATTGCTTCACTCTAAAACAGTTACTGACTAAACACCAAAACCAAAAATGCCTACGACTATCATCACAATCGTAGGCATTTTTACTCTAAAACCTTGCTTAATGTCTTATTATCAAAGCATTTATCATAAGTCATAGGCGATAAACATAAACAATAGACGAAAAAAAACGAACCCGAAGGTTCGCTTTTTTTTCATCTTGCTCTAGTTGTCTATAAAGACAAATTAGATAGCAACGATGTTATGGGCTTGTGGGCCTTTTTGACCTTGAGTTACAGTGAACTCAACTTCTTGGCCTTCAGCCAAAGTTTTAAAACCTGAACCAGTGATTTCGCTGTAATGAGCAAAAACGTCTGCGCCAGTTTCTGGAGCGATAAAACCAAAGCCTTTAGCTTCGTTGAACCACTTAACTGTACCTTTTTGAGTATCTGACATATTGATAATCCTACTTTTTAATTTATTAATGGCCTAGTGACCGGTAACGCTTGCAAATAGCTACTGAACGATAAATATTAAAACGAAGGATTATAACTAATACTACGAGGTAATGATTTGGTGCAGAACTGCTCTTAAGCTTGGGCGTATTATAAGGGGTACATTCTAGTAGCGCAAGCCTTATCTGACATTTCGTGTAACTAAAGGTCGTTTTTTTCTATTTTTAGCCTTAATTTTATAGCTTTTTAGGCGTTTGGCAAACGGAACAAATAGACCGCAACCCCACTACACACCGTGGCTACCAGCCATGCAACCCACATCATGTCGCTGGGTAAACGATAAAATAACATTGCTGTCGATAACGCCATCATAATTGTCGCCAGACACTTGGCATACAGCGGTACGGCATGGCGATCTTCCCAATCACGGACGAACTTCCCAAAATATTTATGATTGATCAGCCAAAAATGAAAGCGCCGCGAGCTACGTGCCCAGCAACCCGCCGCCAGTAGTATAAAGGGCGCGGTCGGCATTACGGGCAATAACACGCCAATAATGCCCAAAATAAAAAATATCCAGCCAAGCGTTACAAACGTCCAGCGCACTGTAGGGCTGTTGGATTGATTGGTCTTTGGTCGATAATAAAACGCTTTCTTTTCGGTCATGGTGATAGCTTCGTCAAAGGGATTTGTTATAGGTAAGGGTCAAGATGTTTGTTTTGAGGCGATAATAACGCTAGCAAAATTACCTCTACGACTTAGTAGAGCATGCTATAACCTTTAAAACGGCTCAATATTATTTTTGCATTTTTATGTCATTTTTGCACTGACAGATCATCATTTAATATCTCTCTCGAACCCAGCTCTTATGGTTAACAAAACAATAGTTATCCTCCATCCTAACTACTAGAATATTGTTGAACTATAAGGCATAATCCTTTTGTTACTAGATTATGTGCGATAGTAACTGTCCATACAAACAGCTCGTTTAGTTCTTAATCACTATCAAGATATTTTTTATAAAAATGCGCTCAACCGTGCACTACTCAATAAATCGCATAAATTAAAACCACCAAATTCCAAACATGAATTAAAACCCTGTCTAAATTAGAGACCCCCTTATGACCAAATTTAACACCCTAACTGCCAGTATATTGTTTGCTGCTTTGAGCTTAACGGCTTGTGGTGATGACAACGATACAGTCGCTCAGCCCAACAAACCTGACACAAACACTCAACAACAGCGTATCAGCGGTACGATAAAAGATGCTAATGGCAGCCCTGTGGTAGGTGCTGAAGTCAAAATCGGTAAAAGTGCGGTGACTACCGATAGCTCTGGCGCTTATTCATTGAGCTTAGATAAGCTAAAGTCTGATGCTGTGATTTTAGTACGTAAGACAGGCTATTTGACGATGGCACGTGAATTCAAAGTAGCGCCTAAACGTTCGCATAAATTAGACATTACCTTGACAGCCGACCAAGTCACAAACGCCTTCGCCACCAGTGCAGGTATTAGTGAACTACAAGTATCAGGCGCTAAGATAAGCATTCCCGCAAATAGTATCATCAAAGCAGATGGCAGCAGCTACACAGGTACAGTCAATATCGCTGCCAACTATTACAATCCAGACTCTATCGCAGGGGCACAGTCCTTTGCGCAGCCTTTTGCCGGACAAAATAGTGATGGCAGTCAGCAGACAGATCTGGTCACCGTCGGTGTCATTGACGTCAAGCTCACTGACCCTGCTACAGGCGCAGCGCTTAATCTCAAGAAAGGTACTCAGGCCACTTTAGTTTATCCTAAAGTATCAACTGACCAAAACCTACCTTCTATTCCTTTGTGGTATTACGATGAAGAGCAAACTGTTTGGGTGAAAGAAGGTGTCGCTACTCGTCAGACAGATGGTAGTTATAAAGGACAAGTCTCTCACTTTACGTTATGGAACCTCGACATTCCTATTGGAGAATATTATGCATTATTAGAAGGCTGTGTAATTGATGCCAAAACTAAAAAACCGTATGTTAAAGATGACTTTGCTGGTCAGATAACAGGGCGAGGCAGTTTCTTTAGTGCTGGTGGGGCTGATAGCGAAGGTAAGTTTAGTATCAAAGTACCTTTTAATACGCCTTTAACCTTATCTTCTCATCCATATTCGGTTACATTCAATGCCATTCAAATTCCTGCCTTGGCACAAAATGGTACTTACCAAATCAATAATGGTAATTGTATCGAAGTAGGAACTATTGATAGTGATGGTGAAATAGATCTAAATAATAGTGATGTGGGCGGGAATTTTAATGAGCTTCCCTTATCACCTGTTTCTATTACGCTTACGCCTACCTCACCAGAAGATTCTTTTCAACCACCTGCTACTAGTAATAGCAATGGACTAATTGGTTATAATTTTGAGTTTGATCTAGATAATAATGACAAGCTTGAGAACGTATCATTGACGACGTTTAATTCATTGACAACTAGTGTTGCTTTATATTTTGAGTCCCTATATAAAACAGGAAACTATCAACAAAGCGTGAATTTCTTAAATGCAACTGGTCCGTCCTTCATACTTACGCGTCAAGGGACAGCTATAGAAACAGCACCATATACTATAGATAATAATAGACTCAAGTTTGAGGTTTTAGGTACGACTGTAAGAGGAAACCAGCTCATACAGCAGTTCAATAATGGTTTTAGAAGTATACTTACATTCAATGACAAGTCTATATCTGGCCTAAAGATAGGGGATGTATTGTCATACAACATTGATGAAGAAGACTTCCCTAATGCTCTCGTCGACAATTTGAACAATTTGCCCTTTTCAAGAGGAACTTTTACAGGAGCTGCAAGCTGTAAAGCTATAAGATCTATAAATAATAATTTAGACTTTATAACCTTCGATGGACTTGGCTCTAGTAGTAATTTCGAAGATGAAGTTAGAGTTTTAGATCTAAATCCTATTCGAGGTATATGGGCAGGTATTCCTTGGGCTGCTAACAGAGTAGCAGATGAAGACCAAGAATTTGAGGCTCTTGTAAATTTTGATAATTTAGTATACGAAGGTTATTATACTAAGGGTGGGTTTGCTAACTTATCTACAGCGGATACTAATGAGTGCGCTTACTACAATGAAGCCGCTAAAGAGCAAATTCTTACAGCATTAAGAGAAGCTTATCCAACACTTTAAAAATTTATAAATGTATTAAATTCTAAGTAAAAAGACCGCTACAGCATGATATTGTAGCGGTCTTTTTGCTCTAGGCAAGCAGAATGAAAACTGAATTTAAGCGCCTAAGGGTGAGCTGTTAATCAATAATGGCTACCTCGCAGATATCATGAAAATCCACAGTATTTATCTAATAATGTCGAGTAAATAATATACTCATTTGCGCTAAACAATGCTAGATTAAACTCAAATCGCATCAGCAAATTAAAACTATGAGCAAATTACTCCGACAACACTTTGAAGACCGTGAAATTAAAAAAGGCTCAGGGCAAGTGTCTGCCTTTATTGCGCTGTCTTTAGGCATACTTGCCACGCTTGCTGCTTTGTGTTTTTTATTCCCCAATCTGCTTACCACACCAGATTTTAGACCCTTATATGATGCCAATATTTTACGAGGCCTATTGTTTGCCAGTGTGGTTATTGGCTTTGTGTCGGGTGTTATTAGTCTACTACGCAATCCGTCTAAGCGCTGGGGCATGGCGGGTATGTTACTCAATGCCTTGGCAGCGCTGCTCGCGTCAGGACAGATCGAGCCCAATTACTATGAGCGTAGTCTATATGCAGGCTTGGATTATTTTGTTTTGACTCTAGTGATTTCCGCATTAGTGTTTATACCTATGGAGCGGTTTTATGCCAAATATAAAGAACAAAAGCTATTGCGATCTGGCTGGGTAACGGACATTAAATACTTCATGTTTAGCCATTTAGGTATTCAGTTATTGAGTTTTTTTACCATCATTCCAGCGCAGATTTTATTTAACCAATGGCTCAATCCCTCATGGCATCAGCTGGTCAGTGGTCAGCCTTTAGTGCTGCAATTTATAGAGATTTTGATCATAGTGGACTTTTTTAGTTACTGGATTCATCGCACTATGCACAAAGTCCCGTCGCTATGGCGCATACATGCCGTGCATCATTCTTCGCATCACATGGACTGGCTGGCGGCAAGTCGGGTGCATGTATTTGAGCTAATTGTGAATCGTTTTGTCGGTTATATTCCCTTATTGTTTATGGGCTTCTCTCCAGCGGCAACTTATGCTTATTTGGTGTTTATCTCTTTTCATGCCATTTTTATTCATGCCAACGTACGGTTCCGTTTTCCGTATTTTCGCTGGCTACTTGCAACGCCAGAGTTCCATCATTGGCATCATTCCTCAGAAAAAGAAGCATGGGACAAAAACTTTGCCGCTTTTCTGCCTATTTATGATGTGCTATTCAAAACTGCTCATCTACCAGACCATTTACCCAAAAAATACGGTACGACAGCCAATACAAAGATACCAGAGGGCTTTGTGGCGCAGTTAGTATATCCGCTGCAAAATAACAAACAACGTAAGAAGAATTGATTTAAGTATTTAGGCTCTTGTCTGCTGCCGGCTGCGACTCATAACGCATAAGCTTGATTTGCCCGCTGCATCTAAGGCAAAACAGCTGATGTCCATCTCTATTGGACTTTGTCGGGTAAACTTGAGCGTGATGGGTGCGGTGTCGTCAATAGCAAGATTGCTTAAAGGCGCGCGTTGTCCGACAGTGAGATGGTTCATGGTGTTCCTTACGTTAGATTTTTATTCCTTTAAAGATAATAGACTAATAACTGACATTAAAAAACCGCTAACAGCACGAGCTGGAGCGGTTTTTTTGAAATAGAAGAATTAAACATTAAAAAAATATTAAATATATTTTTAATGTTTATAATTTTTCAAGCCTGCTTTCAAATTTAGAAACATAACTTGTAACTTCAGGATCCTGGGTGATAATCTCAGCATTTTTCAATAAAGATAAACCTTGCTCAAGCCATTCTACATTGCCTGTCCTTTGAGCTATTATAACTCCAAGGCTACACATTTCTTTCAGTAAAAACCTATTATTAGGAAAGTGATTAATATAAATTATCAAATCATCAACTGCTTTATACAAAATTGCATTTCTATCCTCATCCATTATACCTTTAGTTTTTAAAGCTCTTTCGACTTTTAGTTTAGTCCTATATCTGTATATAGTAGGATCCCTACCTCCAAAGTCATTTTCGTATACTTTTATTTCAGCCTCACTATTCTCAAAATCATCGATTTCTACTAAATTCCTAATCAATCTATGCCTAGGTATTCTTTCACTAGGTACCATAGATATTATTTTCCTAAGCAATCTATTTTGGTCGACTTTACTTTTTAATGAGGGTATCCCAGTCTCGAAATTACACAGCTCTTTTAGGCTTCTTACTTCAATATCATAAGCAGGAATAATATTATCTACAACTCTTTCAATTAAATCAAACAACTCAGACTTATCATGGAATTTGTAATCTATTATTATTTTAGTAATTACAGGATGCCTTCCTTTCCAGCCATATATCCCCTCCTTCTTATCAATATTGTATTCATATATTATATCAATCAAACTATCTAAATAATGTGATATAACTTTACCTTCAATACCCAAAAGTCTAGTGACTAACTGTCTATGAACTCTTACTCCACAATACTCAAGCGCAGATACTAAACGGTAGATTTCTTGAATCTCTTCACTAAGGTTAGCGTACTCTCTGAGAATAATATCATCAAACTTTTCTGTAGCATATATATTTTTAAGGCATACGAATGTCTCAGATTCACATTGTACTTTCAATCTTCTCTTAATCTCAGAGCGTGTAAAACCATCAAAATTACTATTAATTACTTTTCTAATCGAATCATGGTTTTCGACCACATTTATTAAACTATCAATCTCTGGGTTAGATAATAATTTAATATCGTAATTTATATTGTTTTTAAAATAGCTTGGATTTTTTGTCCTAAAAGTCCATCTATCTTTTGAAGATGTTAATAGAATGGAAAGTACTTTTATACTACCTTGATCTAAGTATTCAATCAGTTTCATAACTTCGTTCAAGGAACTATGTGCATCATCAACTAATAGCACAGCTTTCTCATCATTTTCTATAAGTTTTTTTACGTATTCGATCCAGTCATAAAAATTAAAGTCATAATCAACTCGATGTTCGAAACATTTAAATCCATCATGATTTAAACTGAATAACAATTGTCTAGCTAAAGTAGTTTTACCTACCCCACTAGGTCCTAAAATTGTATATGAAATAAATTCTGTGCTAGTTATACTGTTTTTAATATCATTAAAAACATCCCTCTTAAATGTAAAGTTACTTTTTATATCTGAATATGATGCGGGGCTTCCGTTAACCATTAAATTGATATTTGAGCTTTTAACCAATTCTTCAGATATTATTTTTGTAGTAGGTGTAAGACTAGTAACTGTATCGAATGTATTATCGTGTGCCAACTTTTCTAGAGGCATACCGTAACTCGAAGCATCCATTTTATTGAAAAACTCGCTAATACCTCCAAAGCAAACTTCAAATCCTCTTCTTTCCCATATTTTAGCTCTATTTTCATCTTCACTGTAAATAAGTAAAGTAACTTTACTGCTACCAGTTGACTTACCTCGCTTAACAGCTTCATTCGTTATTTTCTTAATATGCTCATCATTTAATGAATAGCCAATTATTATTAAATGAGAATCAATAAGATCAGACTTAAGCTTTGTAATTAAGGCATCTCTATACTCTTCAATTTCATAATAATCAAAGTCAGTTAAAACTATACGTGATGAGTCACCGTAGGCTATATCTTTTTCAATAGTTCCGTGTAATTTATAATATTTAGTAACTTGAGGTAAAGAACGAGCACTAAAATCGTGGTTAGATGCATATACATTAAGATCTTTATTTTTTTGCCTATAGCACTCTTCAATTACATTGTCATAATTTGTAGTATAAAGAGTTTTCCAAGAGTATAGAGGTAGGTTTTTTATGCCTCCTATAGGTTGCGTTCTACTAAGATAATCTTGTAATTTATCAATCAACTCTCGACGACTGTAGTCCTCTTCAATAATCGCAGTAATCTCACCCAAAGTATAACCTTTAGGATTTATCTGAAAGTCTTTGCCCAAATCAGATATAATCGTTTCTACTGAAGGAGCATTTGACTCTACAGTAGCACCTGAACCAAAAAAAAGTATGGTTTCTTCAGGTACTATTTTATGAACTAATTGTTCAAGCTTTATAGACATTTACCATCCTTGATTAATCAATTTTCATTTTATATCTACTCCAATACCTGATTTTTTGTCAGGGACGAAGCCGAGAAAGCTCTTTAAAAAACGCTACCTCATTCATCACATATTTACTCCCTATTAAAGGACTTCGATGCTGGGGCCATATTTTTTAAGCTTTTGATATTTACAACGCTTTCAACTCTTCCATCTGCGCCATCAAATGCCCTCCTAGCTCAGCCAGTTTATCCTTTTCAGCATCGACCACTTCCGCAGGTGCTTTACTGACGATACTTTTTGCAGCTTATATAGATATATTCGAGTTCATATTAATAGACTGTAAATAATAGCACACAAATATTCAGTTATACTGCAGGATCAAGAGCTATTCAGAGAACTAACCAGTAAACAATAAAAAACGCCATCACAATTGTGACAGCGTTTTTTATTACTATAAATATTTACGCTTTATTTACAACGCTTTCAACTGCTCCATCTGCGCCGTCATCGCCGTCAACTGCCCTTCTAGCTCAGCCAGTTTGGCTTTTTCCGCATCGACCACTTCCGCAGGTGCTTTACTGACAAAGCCTTCATTACCTAGCTTACGTGCGATACCTTCGGCTTGACCTTTCAACTTATCATATGACTTACCTAGACGTGCTAGCTCAGCCGTTGGATCGATAAGTCCTTTCATCGGTACGAGTACCCGTAGCTGACCGACCATACTTGATGACGATAGCGGCACCTCATCGCCTTCTTTGACGATCTCTAAGCTCTCGACTTTGGCAAGCGCTTTGAACTGGTTTTTGATACGTGATAGACGCGCATCTTCGTCGCTAGAGATATTTTGTAGTAGCACGGGCAGACGTACCGCGTTACCCAGTTTCATCTCGCCACGGATATTACGGACGCTAGCGATTAGCTCTTGTAGCCATGCCATATCCGCTTCGGTCTGCTCACTGATTTGGCTGGCATCGGTCTGTGGATAGTCAGCGACTACGATGCTGTCGGTATTTTTGCGACCCAATAGCGGCGCGATGGTTTGCCAAATCTCTTCGGTCAAATACGGCATAATCGGATGGGTAAAGCGCATGGCGGTTTCAAGTACATCCAAGAGCACGTAGCGGATTTGCGCTTTACGCGCGTCCGTCACTGAATCATCATTTAGGCTGGCTTTGGCAAGCTCAACGTACCAATCACAGTACTCGTTCCAGATGAACTCATAGATATCTTGGCTGACCATATCGAGACGATACTGGGCGAAATGCTGATGGATATCGGCAACGGTAGAGTTCAGACGACTCATGATCCATTTTTCTGGTAATTCCCACACATCAGGATTAGCCGCTTGGTCGATAGGCTTGGCATTGCCTTCGCTATCGACACAGTTCATGAGGACAAAACGACTAGCGTTCCAAATTTTATTACAGAAGTTACGATAGCCCTCGACACGCTTTAGATCAAAGTTAATATCGCGACCTGTACTGGCCAATGAGGTAAAGGTAAAGCGCAGTGCATCCGTACCATAAGCTGGGATACCCTCTGGGAACTCTTTACGCGTTTGCTTCTCAATCTTGGCCGCGTCTTTCGGATTCATCATATTGCTGGTACGTTTTTCGACCAACGCTTCTAGCTCAATACCGTCAATTAGATCGATCGGATCTAAGACGTTACCCTTTGATTTTGACATTTTTTGACCGTTGCCATCACGTACCAGACCATGCACATAGACGGTCTTAAACGGTACTTGCGGCGTGCCGTCTTCGTTTTTCACGAAGTGCATGGTCATCATGATCATGCGGGCCACCCAAAAGAAGATAATATCAAAACCTGTCACGAGCACGCTGGTCGGGTGGAAAGTGTCCATCACGCGTGGATCGGCGTTGACGTCTGCCCAATCAAGCGTACTAAACGTCCATAGACCAGAGCTGAACCACGTATCGAGCACGTCATCGTCTTGGCGCAGTTTTACATCTTCGCTTAGGTTGTATTTACTACGCACTTCCGCTTCGTCACGGGCGACATAGATTTCACCTGTCGCATCGTCATACCATGCAGGGATACGATGTCCCCACCAGAGCTGACGGCTGATGCACCAGTCTTGCAGATTGTTCATCCACGCCATATACATGTTTTTATATTGCGCAGGCACGAACTCGATGCTACCGTCTTCTACCGCATCAATCGCAGGCTGTGACAGCTTATTCATGGCGACGTACCACTGATCGGTCAAAAATGGCTCGACGATCGTACCGCCACGCTCAGCGCGCGGTGCTTTGAGCGCGTAGTCTTCGATGTCTTCTAGCCAACCTTGCTCACCTGCTTGCTCAACGAGGAATTTACGCGCCGCAAAACGCTCAAGTCCCGCGTACTCAGCAGGCGTAGGCTCAAGTGCAGGCTCACGCACTTGCAAGTCAGCGTAGACCTCCATGTCAGCTAAGATATTGGCGCGCTCGTCGAGGATATTAATCAGTGGTAAGTTATGACGACGACCAAGTTCATAGTCATTAAAGTCATGGGCTGGGGTGATTTTTACGCAACCCGTACCAAAGTCTTTTTCGACATAATCATCAGCGACGATAGGCACTACGCGCCCAGTAATCGGCAAGGTAATGGTTTTGCCAACTAAGTGTGCATAACGTTCATCGCTAGGATTAACTGCAACGGCGGTATCACCAAGTAAAGTTTCAGGGCGTGTGGTGGCGACAACCAGATAGTTTTTGCCGTCTTGTGTAGTGATATCTTTATCGGTGAAATGATAGCGGAAATGCCACAAGCTACCTTTTTCGTCGTGGTTTTCGACTTCTAAATCTGATAACGCCGTTTGGAACTTTGGATCCCAATTGACCAGACGCTTACCGCGATAAATCAAACCATCATCAAATAAACGTACGAACACTTCTTTTACCGCATTGGACAAGCCATCATCCATCGTAAAGCGTTCCCGCGACCAATCCACCGAGCTACCAAGCCGACGAATTTGGCTAGTGATATTGCCGCCCGACTCTTCTTTCCATTCCCATACTTTATCCACAAAGTCTTCACGAGTCATGTCACGGCGCTTGATACCTTGCGCCTCCAAACGACGTTCAACGACCATCTGGGTAGCAATACCCGCATGATCGGTACCCGGTTGCCACAAGGTATTGTCACCATCCATACGGTGATAACGCGTCAATGCGTCCATAATGGCGTTATTGAAACCGTGTCCCATATGTAGCGAGCCGGTGACGTTTGGCGGTGGCAAAGCAATAGAAAACGATTCGTCTTTATCAAAGCTTGGCTTAAAATAACCACTGTCTTCCCAGCCTTGATACATGCCTGCTTCGACATCGCTTGGATTGTAGGCGTTTTCTAATTGGCTTAAGGCGGCTTGAATCGATTGGGTTAAATTATTTTTGCTATCAGGGTTACTCATAAGGCTCTCAGACTAAAATGTAAATGGATTAAATAATAAGCAAAGGTATGGTTATCGTCGAATTCATACAATTAACCAACGCAAGCTAGGTTCAGACCTAGCGCTAACGTTGGATAATAATAAGTCATCCGAGCAAACAAAAAAGTTAGTAGGATGATTTTATCTTATATGGGCAAATTTTGTTAGCATCGAATGCTTTTTCGCTGCTTGCAGTCGTTATTGGCTTACTGTAACTTATTAAAATAAGCTGTCTTTAGTAATACAGCAGCACGGCATAGCGCCATTACAGCATGGCAATGGCTATAAGTCGATGTCGGTTTGACTCGCACTTTTATATCTTTTACTCACCGCTTCTCTTATATAAGTTTACTAGCATGCCTAATAACAAAGATCATTCTCATGAAAATAATGAATCCAGCGTCACCACTCACCGTCACGCAGCAAAGAGCAGTGACGATAATAATGCCAATACCGATGACAAGAACAATGCAGTAGCAGTGAGCAATGAAACCCATCAGTACGTCGCTCAGGATGAAGACCAAAATGATTCTAAAAATGAAAGCCAAGATGACTCTAAAGATGAAAACCAAGATGAAAGTGCGTCAGAGGGCAAAACCCTAAAAGACGAAGACTTTTCAGAAGGCATGAGCGATGAAGACAAACAATCTATCAAAGAAGTGGCCAGCGATGACAACTTAAGCGAACCTAAAAGCTATGCCAGTATCTTGGTTGAGCAAGTGATGGATGCCAAAGAAACCTTTGAACGCTCGCTTGGCTCGTTATTTACCAGTGCCTTTACCGCTGGACTGGAGATTGGCATTAGCTTTTTTATGATTTTATCAGCTTTTGCGCTGTTGAGTGGCGTGCTACCCAGTCATTATGCCATTGTCCTCGCTTCCCTACTTTACCCGATTGGCTTTATCATTGTCGTCATCGGGCAATCGCTATTGTTTACCGAGCAAACGTCTCTGTTGAGTCTTCCTGTACTAAATGGCATCGAACCATTAAACAAACTCATGCGGCTGTGGGGCATTGTGATCGCGGGTAACGTCGTTGGTGGCTGCTTATTTGCAGCGTTAATGATCGGGTTGGGTTTACATATGCAGCTATTTAGTGCGAGCGATATCGACGCCTATTCTGAGCATGTCTTGGGATTTGAATGGTGGGTGATATTTGGTAGTGCTGTGCTGGCAGGTTGGATGATGGGGGTCGCCGCTTGGCTGGTGACCTCGGCACGCGATACCATTAGCCGTATCGTGCTGGTGTCATTAATCACGGGTAGTATTGGTTTTTTGGGTTTGCATCATAGTATCGTGGGTAATATCGAGGTGTTTTCTGCCCTACTGTATGGCAATACCGTCAGCTTTTGGCGTTACTTGATATTTTTGGTGGTAGTGATATTAGGCAATACCGTAGGCGGTGTGGTGTTCGTCGCGGTACTCAAAAACCGTACCTTCTTATTTGAAATCGAAAGAGTGAAGCAGCAAAACAAAGACAACCAAGTCGCGAGGATGAATAGACGACGGCGCTAGGGTAATCAAATGCCTATCGACTCGTAAAGCCTCTGACTCATACAAGCAAATGCCAACACAAACTCATTATTTAAGAGTGTGCGCTGGCAATATTTTATCAGTAATTATATTTTATAGGCAATAAGTGCTCAACACTGATGATACCTTTAGAGCATACGGGCGGCCAAAACCCCTTTCTCAATTTCCGTCTTCTTCAACTTATTGAACTTCGAGCTAAATACTCTCACCAATATGCCAGCGGTCAAGAACATAACTAAGGTATAAATAGCTGGGGTCATCGACATATCGTAGTTAGACAAGAGCGTGAGCGCCATAAATATAGATAAGGTACTATTTTGCAAGCCGACTTCCATAGTGATAGACGTTCGTTGTGCTAGGTTCAAGCCCAACCATTTACTACTGTAGTAACCAAGCGCCATGGTTGATAGGTTTAGTAGCAACGATACGGGGCCAGTAGCGATAAGCGCCTCAACGATGATATCTCTTTGTACATAACTCAAAAACACCACTAAAAATGTCAAAAACGTCACGCCAAAACGAGAGACCAATACTTGTGAGCTATCGGCAACCCTTGGCGCAAAGCGTTTGATCAGCATACCAATACTAATAGGCAAAATGGTGATGACGAATAAAGAAATCATTGTCTTTATAATTGGCAGTTGAAACTCGCTTCCAGCACCCATAAAGTGAATCAATGAAAAGCTTAGAACAATAGGAATACTAAATACCGTGATGATACTAGCAATCGCAGTCATAGTGACGGATAACGCTACATCGCCTTTGGCAAGGAAGGTAAATAAGTTGGAAGTGGTGCCACCCGGACAGAGCACGAGTAACATGACCCCTACCGCATATTCAGGTCGCAGCGGCATGATATTTGCCAGTGCAAAACCTATAATAGGCAACAAAATAAGCTGATTGAGCAAGCCAATACTGACCGCTTTTGGGTATTTTAAAACACGTTTAAAATCGTTGGTAATGAGGGTCATACCCATACCCATCATAATCAAAAATAGGCAAAGGGGAATCACGACTGAGTTTACTAAAGTGACTATTTCAAGATTTTCCATAACTACATCCATGTAGAAGACCTAATACTAGGTCAGTTTATAATGATTAAATGATGCCAGATTAGCGCTCCTTGCTAATACGGGTTCATCGTTACCGACCCTTATGAATAACGGACATCACCCATTTTTTTATACCATTTCTGATATAGATTTTTATAAAATACTTTATAGATACTGTGATTAATCATTGATAATTATTAAGAATCAATAAAGGGAGTATATAGGGCGAAAGTTAGGTTTATCTGCTTTATTCAACGACTCATCAGTCAAATGCAGAATAGGGTCTATTGAACAACAATAAAAGCGGGTTTAATAAGATTAAATGAGAGTGTGTACCGTCAGCTTCTATAGTCATTCCACTATAAAAGTATTACTGCGTTAACCTCGTTTGAAGTATTAAATATACATCTACACTCGGTTGCCTTGTACTATTTTTAAATTGTATCGACTATAAGGGATTTGGCTTTTAAATGAATTGGCGGTCGATAATTTGGCGTGAAGTAGTTATAGCTAAATAATGATGGCTAAATATTGATAGTGCTATGAGCGCTTATTTTGGGGACGTTTTGGTAGCAATCTCAGTGCTAAGAACTGCCGTACCATAGGCAATGGCTTCAACCATGCTGCCCAATTGATTGATATTAGTGACTTCCAAACGCAAACCATAGATATGATTGTAGCCTTTGGCTTGTGCCTGCGAGCGCATACGGACGATAGCCTCACGTCGTGCACGGTCTAACAGCGTCTCATAAGTGGTTAGATTTTTGCCAAACAAACTCAGCACCCGAGCGATAATCATCTTAAAGTAATCTTGCGCAATCACCACGCTGCCAAGCACCAGCTCACTGTCACTATTGGCTACCAGCTTGGGGCGATAAAAGCGCTCGCTTGAGACCACAATATGACCCACGGCTTGCTCTGAAACCATCAGCTGCGCCAAATGCTGACGCTCATGACGCGAGCCAAAGAACCACCCTACCACGAATAATATGATAAGCGGCGCGTAGTTAATGAGGAACTGAGTCATAGAGTTATTCATGGCACGTCTCTTATCATAAAAAAGCTTTAGTGTTTTAAAACTTAATTAACTAACCAAAAGGATTGAAACGTGGCAAATCATCCGCTGGGGCTGGCGGTTGTGAATTCTGAATAGATGGGTCGTGACTAGAGGGAGAATGTGGTGGTTGCGCTGAGGCAGGCTGCTGTTGTACCGGCACTGCTTTGACCGCAGTACCATAGACAAATAGCTCAGAAGCGCCTTGGGCAATGCTAGAGGTCGAAAATCGCAGACCAACGACGGCATCAGCACCGAGTGCTTCGGCTTTTACAATCATGCGATCTATCGCCTCTTGGCGCGACTCTTCTAGTAGCTCAGTATAGGCAGTCAGCTCGCCACCAACGATGTTTTTTAGACTGGCGAACAAGTCCTTACCGACATGCTTTGAGCGCACGGTACTGCCGTAAACCACGTCCAAGCGCTCAGTGATCTGATAGTTGGGCAAGTGCTCAAGATTGGAGAGTTGCACAGTCATAGTACGACCTTATCGGTGACTTATAAAAATAATTTAGCGAGTAACATTCAGCGTTCATCGACGTTGATTAAGGGTAATGTTAGCGCGCATGGCTGCGAACAAAACCCAATATTAATAGAAATAAACAGTGTTAATAATAAATGCTGTCTCTAACAAACTAATCATTTGTATGGAACAATAAAAATAGCTCAGTCAGATTGCCTTCGATACTGTTGGCCATCTGTGCCATTTTATCTTGATCCACACGCATTTCGGCCAGCTCTGGATCTTCATCATCGATACCGCTGAGCACAATCATTGGCAAGGTTAATACAGCCACGTCTTCTGCCGTTTCTTCGTTTTCAAACCAGTCGCTGGCTTCATCACCATACATGGCATCGACAAAACCAATTGACCAAGCAACGATATCGGACTCTTCAGAAAAATCAACAGCCACTTCTTCGTTGCCCGCATCTTCACCAAAAGGCAATTCAATAGGCGTCTCGTTCTTTAGCTCAGCCATGATAGAGTCGCGCCAGCGCTGGATACCATCAATAACGTTTTCTGGAATTTCGCTCACATGACCTTCAAAAAGCGCCTCAAGCCAGTTAGGCAACGGACGCCCAATGACAGTCGCCGTCAAAAAACCATGGGTTGCGACACTATCAAGCACGAATTGGCTCTCTTGATTGTCCAAATAGTCTAATAATTCGTCGAAACTTAATTGGTTATTCATGGTGTGATGGTCCTTGAAAGATAGATTGCGTCAGTCGCCACAAACGATCGATTAAATGTAAGGTGGTAAATAAAAGATGGTAAATAAAAAGAGGATAGCAGTTGCTTGGCGAGCATACTTAGAACCAAACAACCTTTATAAAGCATAGTCAGTCCTCTATAAGTCAGATACGGTATCAAGCTCGCTTAGTCTACTATTTGTAGTACTTCACTCGCTCTCCTGGTATCCAGATTATATCGAACAGACTATAAGTCTATTAGATAAAGTAGATAATGTCGCAGTCGGTAAAAACGAAAATCAAGCGTTAACCACTAATATGTAGACAGTCAGCTTAGCACAATTAAGTCGCGATAATCTGCTAAGGCGTTGGCTTAGTTTATTGAGCTTCTTTTGCGCGACCTAATTTACATAACCTAGTTTGCGTGACCCAATTTGTATGATCTACTTCGTATAACCAAGGTTATAACGGCTGTTTGGCTGACGCCTCTAGCGCTTAACTTAAGTCTAAAGCCTAGAGGTCGTCATCATCCCAATCATCGCCATCTTCATCGAAGTTATCTAGATCATCAAGGTCGTCTTTTAACTCTTTTGCCAAACGCTTTTCTTCTAGCAAATTATCGATTAGTCGACGCTTCTCGAGACTGCTTAGGCGCGTACGCACACTGGTCTCAGCCTCTTCTACCATCTTTGCGTCGTCATCGTCGACAAAATCATCATCAAAATCGTCGTCAATATCAGCGTCACTCATGACAAACTCCTATCATTTTTCGGCAAGTGTATTAAAAATACATGAATATATATATGCCTTATAAAGTCTCTACTGAGCGTTGTCAATCCTTTTTATCACTATGCGCTATTTAGTCGCAAATACAAAGTGAATCTGACCAGCTATCGCGTAGGCAATTGTAGAGAAAGTAGCTGCGTTAAAGGCAGCGAAATACCATACTTGTCATCATCACTCGTCGTCTTCAATCATCAATACGGCATTACGGACATCGGCTAAGCGCTGAATCATGGCGTCATTGCCACCATCAAATATCGCGCACTCACGCTCATAGACAGTCGTTGGGCGCATGATGCTGTGTACTTGGACATGGTTGCTGATTTGCTTAAGGCCAGCATTGGGGAGCAATATCAGCATCTGCTCTTTTTTGCCCACGCTTTGTAGCAATTGGCTCATGGCATCGGCTTGGGCATCATCACTCACCCCAGCTTTGGCTGGCAAAGCAAAGCGTGATAGCTCAATATGCTTGTCGTGGATGATTTTATTAAGCATTAAATAGAGCTTACCCAACATTACACCTGCTAGCGCAACTTTGGCGTGGCTATTATCTGCTTTGAGCAGCGCACAAGCACCGTTTTCATCAAAGCGCGGTTCATTCATCGCACTCACACCCATCAGCAGTGGCTGTTTGAGTAGCTCGGTCATTGCTTGATTCAGAAGCTGCGTACATAGCGCCAGATAAGGCAAGCGCTGAGAAGGCGCTAGGCGCTCAAGCATATTAAATTCGTCATGAAAGACGATTTGGACGCTGACCGTGTCAAATGCGCGGGTGGCAGATAGCTTGGCGTTAGATAGCTTATTAGTAGATAGCTGGGAGGCACTACGAGTAGTTTTGTGAGCGCCGTTATCAGTATCAAGCTCCTCATAGTGCGTCGCGTTGGTTACCTGATAATCTGTGTGATTTTCAGATGTACGATCAGAGTTAACAGCAGTCGTCTCAGCCGTCGCCTCTTGATTCTGCTGCGCTCTTAAGTAGGCATTGACTTCATTGTGAACATCAATTTTGCGAGTACGCGTGGTTGTATCGTTTGTCTCACCACTGGCATTCGCTTGGCTATCAGTAAGGTTAATATCTTTATCCGCTGTCTCAAAATCGTCTGAGCGCTTGCCTTTTCCATCATCCGCATAGCCACGAGCATTCTCGCGGTAATGGCCACGCTGATCAATCTGCCGATATTGCTCACGGTGCAAATCTTCGATATCACGGCTCAGGGCATTAATCTGCTCTTTGGTCGGACGGGCAATATAGCCATAGATGAGCCACAATAATAAATGCAGCAGCATAGTACCGATTACAAACGGCCACTGCATGGTGATGATCTCGCCTTTGCTAATATCCTTCAACGTCAATGACACACTGCCAATCACCGCATCGCCTTTAGTCGCGATTTGACTGATCGTATTGCCTTGCTGCATCGGCGCATTGCCGACCGGCACTAATATATCGTCGTTATTGTCTTTGATCAGTATGCGAGTCACGTCTTGCTCGCTGGTATAGCGATTGGCAATGACGCTCAAGCTGACACGGTCTTTGTTTTCCAAAGACAAGCGCGCCTCATCAATCAGTTGGGCGACCATCTGTTCGCCCTTTTGCGCCCGACTCTCGCTCAGCTGTTGATCGGTACTGATGACCAATAATAGAGTTTGCAAACAAAAACTAACCAGAAGAATAATGGCAAACAACCCTTGCCGCGGCGCTAAATACGTCATGATATAGTAAACTTTTTTGGATAAAAGAAATTAAAAAACAAGGCGATGGCTCATTTTTTGGCTAATTTTAAAAAATTCTGCGATGTTTATATTTATAAAGATGATGACATTAAGCACTACATTATAAGACGTAATATGTTCTAAAAAGCTCCACAATCTAAAAAGCCTTACCATCTAAAAGGCACCACAGCCTTAAACTTAACGAGGTCTAAAAAATAGCACAGCTTAAGATAAAATTGCTCAGCATCGCCTTTTAAATATAAAGTCATCATCTTAAATATAAAGTCATTATCTTAAATATAAAGTCATTATCAAGGCAATAACGCTACTATATCACCATAGTAAGCCTGATGGCGTTAGCCGTTTTATAAATTTGTCATAATCGTTTGAATTTATTCTAACGGCTTTTTTACCCCTCAGAGTCGTTTTGATACAACGCTGAGACTTTGCGCCTCATCTATAGGCGCTGCCGAGTAAAGCTGTTATTATTCCCAATCTTATATGAGCATACAAGGGACAATTGAGCCATGCCAAAAAATACCTCTTATTCGTTACCAAAAGACAGCAAAGCATGGCAACAAGCCGTCGACTCTATCGCTTCACTACTACCCGACGGTACTAACTTGCAAGATTTCGACGCGCTGCAATCACTACCGGTTTTTGCCCTCATTGTAGTGTTGCCGATGCAAGTCACAACGCTTGATATCCATCAGTATATACAGTCATGGGTCGATGAGCAGCCAAGCTGGCATTTGGTGACCGTCGCTGAAGATACCGATGCCAGCTTCGTCGACATCATGGTTTCTGATACAGAACCGACAGCAGCAGACGTCCAACGCCTGCCTTTTACACAATCACAAGTCTTCCGCTATTTGCTAGTACCAGTGACTGATACGCTCATGCACCCTGGTAAAAAGACCGCAGCAGCTCATATCATCGACGATCAGCTAACCACGCGTCTGCGTCATGACTTGACCGAAGCCTATAACAATACGCGTAACGCTGGCAGTGTAGATGACTTAAACGTCGTCGATTGTCATATTTTATCAGTCGGTCATATGCTACGTACTCACAAACTTGCCTGCTTTGATATGGATTCAACCTTAATTGAGCAAGAAGTCATCGTCGAGCTGGCCAAAACAGCGGGCATCGGTGAGGAAGTCGAAGCTATCACGGAAGCGGCAATGCGCGGCGAGATGGATTTTGATGAGTCTTTTGCCCAGCGAGTGGCGTTATTAAAAGGTATCTCAACCGATGTACTGGATGATATCTGCAGCCGCTTGACGCTATCAATGGGTGCTCGCACAACGATCAAGGCGCTCAAAGCATTGGGCTATCATACGGTATTGGTCTCCGGCGGCTTTACCTACTTTGCGCGCTATATCGCTGAGCAATTAGGTATTGACGAGATTCATGCCAACGCTTTAGATATCGAAGAAGGTGAAGTCACCGGTTATATACAGCTGCCCATCGTCAATGGTGCAAAAAAAGCAGCTATCGTTGAGCATACTGCCGAGCGCTTGGGTATCGACATGTCGCAAGTGGTCTGTATCGGTGACGGTGCTAATGATTTGCCAATGATGGCTATTGCTGACCTGGGTGTTGCGTATCATGCCAAGCCTATTGTACAAGCACGCGCCGATGCCGCAATCAATGTCACTGGGCTAGAAGGCACGCTCTATGCGCTTGGTTATCCAGCGCTTGCTTCTACTGTATAGAGGCTAAATGCTTAGATCTGTTCATACAAATTAGGTTAATGCTTTATCATTACTCTGGTTTGTATGGTCAGTTCAATATAAAAAAGAGCCAGCGTGACTGAGATAAATTTTTTGTCGCCTCTGTCTGCGTAGGCACAGCCAGCAAGAAAAATTTGTACCAGTCATGCATTTTATACTGCCGTATCTCTATTTTATTTAGTATCGACTATATGTTTCGCTGATTTTTAGATTTATTATTTTTTTAATCATAAAGGATTGTCCATGACGGCATCACAATCACCACGGCCAAATGCGCCGTCAGCGCCACAACCCTTACCACAATCTTTGGATAACAGCACTAGCCCTGCCACCGACAATCCAAAACAGCTACTGGGCGTATACTTCAAAGGCATGGCGATGGGCTCGGCTGATATCGTGCCTGGCGTTTCTGGTGGTACCATCGCGCTGATTGCCGGTATTTATGAGCGTTTGATCAATGCGCTCGGCAGTATCGGTCCCAGTCTGTGGCGAGTATTTCGACAAGACGGTGGTATTAAAGGGTTGCTTGCCGTTTGGCGCCAAGTTGATGCCACGTTCTTATTGTGTCTGCTACTTGGCATTGCGACCAGCTTTGTGACCTTGGCTGGCATTATTAAGCATCTACTAGACAATGAGCCGCTACTGATTTGGTCGTTCTTTTTTGGACTGGTCGTCGCCACTGTCTTTATTTTATTGAGTGAGATTAAGCGCTGGAACATGGGACGGGCGGTGCTGTTTGTCATCGGAATTGCGGCAGCGGTCATTATCAGTAGTTTGCCTTTATTGACCACCACCCCAAGCTTACCCTATCTGTTTTTTGCCGGAGCCATTGCCATCTGTGCGATGATCTTACCGGGCATCTCAGGGTCGTTTATCTTACTGCTAATGGGCGCTTATGATACGGTATTAGAGGCGGTGCATACCCATAACTTTACTATCATCCTTACTGTTATGGCGGGTATGGCAACGGGGTTGTTATTATTTACACGCGCGCTCAAATGGCTATTGTCACATTATTATCAAGCCACCTTGGCCTTGCTTACCGGTTTTATCGCTGGCTCCTTGGTTAAAGTCTGGCCGTGGAAAACAGACGCTTTGGGTACTTTGGATAGCGAGGCAGTCACCAATGTCATGCCGTGGCAATACCCTACTGGCCCGCAGTGGCTCACCACTATAGGACTGATGCTATTAGGCGCAGTTTTAGTCTCACTATTGGCTTGGTGGGGCAACCGCAGCAATCGTCTTTAACCGTTAAACTGTCAAAATTCGATTTAGCAATAGTTTTGTTAATATCTTATTCTTAAACCATCGCCAGTCTCAAAAATAAGCGCCCATCCTTGCGGCGCTTTGCCTGCCAATTACACATGCTCAACGGTCAAAATTAGTCAAAAAACCAAACGTCATCTGTTGTCGCAAAGTCGCCTCTGCCCTCTTTAGCTTTACTCAGCAAACTTTCATAATGGTCACATTGGAATTCACCTTATGACTAGCGAGATGAATGATGTTATTGACAATATTTTCTATGATCAGTATAGACACGTGGAGCAGCGCGACGTGGCTCGGCTATGGCTTGTTGGCAAGCTTGGTAGTGGCGCTTGCCTTGTCATCACAGCGCTGGCTGCTGCTATATCTGTTTGGTGGTATGGCCTATTGGCTGGCTGTTGAAGTCATCCAAGGTTTGTTGGCGACTTGGCCGATGCTCGCCACGCTCTCAGAATGGCACAGCTATGTCATCGCCATGGGTATCAGCTGGCTACCTTTAGGTGCTTGGGTACTGTATCGGGCGCTACGTTACGACGACGTCAGTCAAACGGTACAACAACAGCGAGAATTGGAAGCGGCACGCTATATCGAACACACTCCTGTCTACGACGACGATTATCAGCCGCGCTTTCATTGAGACGTTAAATAAAAAGCAGACAATCAAAAAGTAATTTATAAAAAAGTAGATAACTGCAAACAGTTCAGCAGAAGTAAGAAAGCCAATGCGAAGAAACTGATAATCAGTAAACCTTGAGCGATTAATGTTACAAGATACTTAACGCTCTCTACTTAACTACTAAAGAGTTGTGACCTTGCAATGGTTTATAATCTACTTATATATTTGTCGCAAAAATTGGTATAAAGTACGCTTTATTTTTATGTCCATTCTTTAGGAGTTGCACTATGTTTACTGTTCCTGTGTTAGATATCAAATCTGATCCGTTAGACGTGTTATTGGCTGTGGTTGGCTATCGCTTATCGATGTTGGCTGATAGCGATAACGAAGACGTTAAAGCGCTGTTTGCTGATCGCAAAGTCACTATCGAGCTTGCCAGCACTGAGGCGGATATCGCACGTTATTTTAGCTTTGATAATGGACAGTTTAGCCAACATAGCGGTCATGCAAAAGAAGCAGATTTAACGATTAACTTTAAAGATTCTATGACTGGCGTCAAGCTTTTGACTCAAGGCAGTCTTCCTGCTTTTATGACTGCCGTACAAGAAGGCAATCTGAGCATTGAGGGTGATTATAGCCTGATGATGTGGTTTAACAAGCTTGCTAAGCACATCGTGCCAGCCATTCCAGAAGAGTGTAAGCCATATATTGATAAAGCCAAACCTTATGCCTATAAAGCGCAGAAATTTGCGGAGCATTGGATTGGTTTTGCTAAGCACAAATTGGGCAAATAATCAGACATAAGTCGCTAAATCATTGAGTAGCTATTGGTTGCGCCTGAGGTGCAGCTAAAATGATTCTAATGTGCTTAATTGTAGTCATTATAAATACTAGCTAGTCGCGTTCTGACTTTCTAAAAAGGTTGCGGTATACTATATCGCAGCCTTTTTTATTATTTCAAAACCCTTAAAGGCACCGATATTCAAATTTTAATACCGTTATAAAAGGATTTATATTATGGCAGGATTGCTTAGTATCTCAGAACCTAACGCCGACAGCCAAACGCCAACTAACACGCTTAATCATTCAGCCAATGCAACCCATGACTTGCTAGCGGCACTAGCTACAGATGCCACTACAGTGAACTCAAATATGGGCGTGAAACACAGTCGTGAACAAATTGCTCAATTGTTTGATTTGCCGTTGATGGATTTATTGTTGCAAGCACAGACCGTTCATCGCCAGCATTTTACTGCCAATGAAGTGCAGATCAGCACATTGCTATCCATCAAAACCGGTAACTGTCCTGAAGATTGCGGCTACTGCTCACAATCGGGTCATCATCGCGACACAACCAACCTGCAAGCAGAGAAGCGTATCGAAGTCGATAAAGTCATTGCCGCAGCCAAGCGTGCCAAAGCCAGTGGCTCATCACGTTTTTGTATGGGTGCGGCATGGAAGCACCCTAGCGCCAAAGACATGCCCTATGTGGTTGAGCTGGTCAAAGAAGTAAAAGCCCTCGGTCTTGAGACTTGTATGACCCTTGGCATGCTCGACACTGAGCAAGCAGCGCAATTGGCGGATGCCGGATTGGATTATTACAATCACAATTTGGACACCTCGCGCCGTTATTATGAGCAGGTTGTCAGTACGCGCAGCTATGATGAGCGTTTAGATACGATTACCAATGTGCGCAATTCTGGTATTAGCGTGTGTAGCGGTAACATCGTTGGCATGGGTGAAAGCCGTGATGATCGCATCGATTGGGTGCATGAGCTGCTAAAAATGCCCAAAGCGCCAGAGTCGATTCCGGTCAATCTATTAGTGCCTATCAAAGGTACACCGATTGGCGATAAGGTATTAGCAGAAGGTGAGCTGTCCGTTCTTGAGTGGATTCGTACCATTGCGGTGACACGTATTTGCTGCCCAACCAGCTACGTGCGTCTGTCCGCTGGTCGCGAAAGCCTATCTGATGCTGAGCAAGCATTAGCCTTTATGGGTGGTGCCAATTCGTTCTTTTATGGTGACAAGCTGCTGACCACGGGTAACGCCAGTCAATCAAGCGACAATCGACTGATGCGTGAGCTTGGTTTGACCGCGCAATTTGCCGCGCCGAGAGTACCCAAGCAAGTGCCCGTTATGGATGCGATGAATGGTCATCAATCGCAAGTCGTATTGGCGGAATAGTTTGCGGTATAACGCTACCATTATTGGATAATCTGCGCTAAGCTTGCCAACATTATTGAACGCCCTAATAAACGAGGGCGTGTCCTAAAATAAGTAAGAGAGAGGATGATGCCAGATTATTTTAACTGGATTAAAGCGGCACATATTATTTCTATGGTGTGCTGGTTTGCCGCGATATTTTATTTACCGCGCCTGTTTGTTTATCATGCGATGAGCGATGATAGCATTAGCCAAGAGCGCTTTGTCATTATGGAGCGCAAGTTATATCGCGGTATTATGACGCCATCGATGATAGCGACATGGGTATTCGGTTTATGGATGTTGGGACTTGGCTGGGATGTTTATAAAACCCAAGGCTGGTTGCACGTCAAGCTGTTATTAGTGGTACTACTATCTGGCTATCACGGTGCGTGTGGTTTTTATCGCAAAAAGCTGATGGATAATCCTCACTATAAATCACACAAGTTTTGGCGCTGGTTTAATGAAGTACCAGTTTTTGCCTTAGTAATTATCGTCATTTTAGTGGTGGTCAAACCCTTCTAACATTCAGACAAAGGACTGATGACCGGCTTTAGAACTAACGATCTAAAAATAAAAAACGTCCGCTACTTTAATAAGTAACGGACGTTTTTTATTAGAACCTTTTGAACCTTAGTGCTTACACACTAGGGCGCATGATTTGATAGACATTGCTTAAATCATACACACGGTAGCGCGCAGGCTCACGGCGGTTTTCGCCTGCATAGCTCAGTATCAAGGCTTGCTTTGCACGTTCATCGACCCAACCGACGAACAAACCGCTATGCTCGACGCCATTGTAGCCATGATTGATATAATAGAGCCAATCACCGACCTCAATCTCGCTACTATTGGCATAAGGTCCTTGCCCATAAGTGCCTTTATGCACAGTATCACGAGTCACCCCTGCGCGCTTAAATACCGCATCCAGATAATCCCAACAGCCGCCTTGAACAATCGCGCGCTCGTTCAGTGCCATTTTGCGCGCGGTACTTACCACCTCACGCGCCGCCCTGTTGCTTTGCATCTCAGCACTGCTGAGTAACGGTAAATACTCACTATCGACATTGTCATAATTACCGGACAAAAATTCTGGTAATGCTCTAGGCGTTTGACGTTGTACGTCAGGATAACGATAAGCAGTATTGACAGCTGGCGGATTGGTGTAAAGGGTGTTATTAGAATAAGTCGTGGTTGAATAAGTGGTGTTGGTTGTCGGGCGAACATTGATAGGGCTTGAGCGATAGCTGCCAGCACGTTGAATCGTAGAGCGCGTGCTCACTTTGGCAGAGGGCACGGAAGAGTATGAAGGTGAAGCATAATCAGACTGGACGGACTTTTGGGCAATGAGTGCGCTCATACTATCTGCCTGAGCTTGACTGACGGCGCCAAAAGTTAATAAAAATAAGCTACACGACGCTGAAACCAACGATATGGGCAAACACGACATGGGCTAACTCCTTGCCAATAATATATAAGTCATCGCATAAATGACAATCGAACATTGCAGGCTTACTTATAAACTATTTCGCTATGCGTCTGCAAGCTTTGTGAATACATTCTCAAACCCAAATGCATTGTAAGAAAACCTTAAGACCACCTTACCATTTAAATTTAGTTGAGTTATTATTCATCCAAACGATAAAAAACTTAGGAAATAGCGTGTTATCGATTAAAAAACTGATTATTGTTTGTATTTTTATACCCACTTCTATGGTTCATGCCAATGAAGAGTGCGTCAAACCGTCAGTGAATGGTGCTACCTACGTAGGCTGTTTACGCGAAGATAAATTAACGGTGGCAACGCTTGATAACACCTTATGGGCTTTAGTCAATGAAAAAGGGGCGCTGTTAACAGATTATACGTTCGACAACTTTATTGATATTAATGACACGCTATTAGGGGTGGCTAGTGGCAGTAAAAAAGGTATCATCAACAAACAAGGAAAACAGATTTTACCGACCGTTTATGATGGCATTACGCTCTATGACAATCACTACTTTCGTCTAAATCAAGACGGAAAGTATGGAGTGGCTGATCCTCTTGGAAACATCGTATTGCCCTTGGAGTATGATTGGGTTGACAGTCTAGATAATGACCACAATCACAATCGAGCCTTGATTTCAAAACAGGAGAAAAAAGGGTTAATTGACGAAAAAGGTCATATTGTCTTACCTGCAAAATACGACCGCTTATTTTGTTGTAGAGAGCCTTATTACGGCAAAGTTGCTATAGGTAACCGATATGGTCTAACCAACGAACTAGGAAATCTACTGAGCCCAATTGAGTATCAAGAGATTAAAACGTTTTCGCATCGTCCTATGATGCTAAAAGCAAAGAAGGAGGACAAATGGGGGCTCCTAGATTTAAAAGGCAATATTCTACATCCCTTTGAGTTTGACCAACTGCCTAGCTTCTATCCCGATGAGGTTGGAATAGAAACATTCAAAAAGGATGGCAAGGTTGGCTTTATTAATAACGAAGGTAAGATTGTATCGTCAGCCAACTACGATAACATCTCCGTTTTTGACGATAAAAAATACGAATTAAAAAACGACAATCTTTACGGCCTTGCCAACTCCGCGGGTCAACTTATCGCTCCAGTTGAATACGCTGATATTAGTACCGCCGATGAACAAGATTTGAGAGTGGTTGAAAAAAACAAAAAATACGGTCTCATTAATGGTGCTGGCGAAATCATTTTAGCAGTAGAATACGATAAATTGGGATATCCAGATGATGAATCAGGTGTTCGAACGATCAGGAAAGAGGACAAGTACGGGCTTATCGATCGTCACGGCAGCATCCTGATACCCCCTGAATATGATATGCTAATTTGCTGTTATGCAAATGGCTATGGCTCTATCGCAAAAGGCCATAATCAAGGAGTCATTGATTCGTCTGGGAAGATATATTTGTCCGATGACTATGATTATGAAGGCGTCTCACTCAATGGGCTATTTTTAGTGGCACGTGATGATCTACAAGGTTTGGCTAATAAAGAAGAACAGCTCATGACTCCTATCGTATATGAAGATATATCTCCATTTAGTGATGGCCTATCAGCAGTTCAAAAAGACGGCAAATTGGGATATATAAATACTGCTGGAACGCTGGTCATTAAAAACATTTATAAGCGTGCACAAGCATTTCATGACGGTATTGCGGTTGTCAAAATAGACAATAAAAACTGGTTTATTGATAAACAAGGTCGTAAGGTTTTACCGCTACCCTTTGACAGGATTACTTATAATAATCCTAACCGCTATAGGGTCAGTAAAAACGGTAAGACTGGCATGATAGATGTGAAAGGCAACGTGCTTATACCGCCCATGTACAATAGACTGATGCAAATTGGGGCGCAGACCTACTTTGCGGCAAAACCAAACGCATGGGGTATGATAAGTTCCACCAATAAGACCATAGTGCCTATCAAATACCATGATATAAAAGAGTTTAGTATATTTGATAGTGCAACGACAGATAGTATGACGACCACAATGGTAGGGTTTTCTGACCCAGGAGACTGGCGCCTATATGATGCTCAAGGCAAGCGCCTTCATCCTGATAAGCGGTTCTCTAAAATCACAGCATTAAATAATGACAGCATTGTCGTTCAGTCAGAAGAAAAATGGGGATTAATTGACGCTAAAGGAGAAATCATCATTCCTATAGACTTTGAAGACGAGCCGCTCGATTACGGCTATAAGGATGAATTACACTTTGTAGGCGATAAGCAAACATTCATTTTCAATAAAAAAACGAAAGAATCTATTCTTATAGAGAAGCTACCTTAATAAATTAAAGCCAAAAAATAAAGTAACTCGCTGAGTATTTCAGATATTCGGTGAGGTTTAAGTGATTGCGTTACGTCATTACATATTATGATGTCTAAATACCATGCTAGATTTTTAATGCTAGGGCGTATCATCATCCATCTTGATATTCACATGGCGCTTGCCCAATGCTTGACCTTGCAAAATAGCTTTGGCAGCAGTTGCTTCTTGGGCAGTATCGAAGCCGCTAATATGGTACTTACGTGCATTGTCACTATCGACAATTTGTAGCTGTGCGCCGATGAGATTCACTTTATCGCCATCAAGCAGTTGAATATGCGCACGCTTACCGTGATTGTCATGAACCAATTCGCCTACACGCACCCACAAGATGCCGCTATTGATAACGCCACTCATGGATTTTTTACGCTGCTGGCGTTGCTTATTAAAAATAAAACTGCCGATAATAAGCAACGCCAGCGCACCAATAGCCAAACGCTCAGAGAGTAGACTCATCGCCATCGCAACTGCAACCGCACCAACCAATAACGCGGCCCCAAACCAAAACAGGCCATTATCAGCCATTGGTGGCTGATCCTGTAAGGTAATTTTGGCGCCATCATCAGTCAGCTTAAGCATGCAGTACTACCTATTATAGGATAACGATAAAATCAAAATAGACTATCAAAGTCTCTTAAGCATTAATAGCAAGTTACCAACCTAAGGCTGTTTTTTGCATGGCAATAAGCTCAGCGATGCCTTTTTCAGCGAGAATCAGCATATCGTCGGCTTGCGCACGAGTAAATGGCTTTTCTTCCGCCGTTCCTTGCAACTCGATAAACTCGCCTTTTTGGGTCATAACCACATTCAAATCGGTATCACAGCTAGCATCTTCTTCGTAGTTCAAATCTAGATACGCTTTACCATCTTTCATACCAACTGACACCGCCGCGACCAAACCAATCAGGGGATCCGCTTTTAGCTTTTTAGTTTTTTGGATACTTTCTAACGCATCAATAAGTGCAATCGCTGCACCGGTCACACTTGCAGTACGAGTACCGCCATCAGCTTGTAGCACGTCACAATCAAGATAAATGGTATTTTCACCCAGCTTGCTCAAGTCAATCATCGCCCGTAAGCTACGACCAATCAAACGCTGGATTTCTTGGGTACGACCTGACTGTTTGCCGCGTGCCGCTTCACGTTGGTTACGGGTATTGGTCGCGCGTGGCAACATACCATATTCTGCGGTGATCCAGCCTTTACCTTTACCTTTGAGCCAACGCGGTACGCCTGATTCGACACTAGCCGTACACAGTACTTTAGTATCGCCAAAGCTGACTAATACAGACCCTTCAGCATGCTTAGTATAATGGCGCTCAAAGCTGATCGAGCGAAGTTGGTCAAGCTCACGATTGTCAATACGCATAAAAATCCCTAGTACGGTGTTATAAAAGCAATGTCATAAAAATAATAAATAGAGGGTCAACTGACTAGCCAAACTTTATCTAGCACTGTGTTTATATCGTCAAATAGAATTCTATGATCGAATAGAAGCTAACTGAACGCCTTAGCGAACCCAAATCTTAAGATATCCTAACGTGGCAGCGGCGCAATAGCAAGATTCGCTCAAGCCATTACGCCGCTGCGTTGGTCAGTTGTAATGCTACATTTATTCTAACCCTTCCATCTTACGCAATTCTTTACGCAGGATTTTGCCCACGTTTGATTTTGGTAATTCATCGACGAACTGAACATGACGCGGACGCTTGTAACCAGTTAATTGCTTTTTGCCAAAATCAAGCAGCTCTTGCTCGGTCACGTCGCCTTTTTTGACCACGAATATTTTTGGTTCTTCGCCGCGCTTGTCACTTGGCACCCCAATAGCACCGCACTCTACAACTGCTGGATGCTCACTCATGGCTTCTTCGATTTCGTTCGGATAGACGTTAAAGCCAGAGACCAAAATCATGTCTTTTTTGCGATCAACGATTTTGATAAAGCCTTTTTCGTCCATGATACCGATGTCACCTGTTTTTAGGTAACCATTGGCTGTAAAGCTCTCAGCGGTTTCTTCTGGGCGATTTTGATAACCAATCATTACCTGTGGACCTTTGACACAAATCTCACCACGATCACCAATAGACACTTCTTTTTCGTCATCATCGATAAGAATCACATCGGTGCTAGAGGCCGGAATACCAATTTTACCCGTGAATTCAGCGATGGTCATGGGGTTAAAGGCCACCACAGGCGAGGTCTCAGATAAGCCATAACCTTCAACGATAGGCAAACCAGTGATTTTATGCCACTCTTTTGCCACGCTTGGCAAGACAGACATACCGCCACCGATAGCTGCTTTTAGGTTAGAGAAATCTAAGTCTGCAAAGCTTTCTTTATGTACTAAGCCATTAAACAAGGTATTGACTGCAGGAATAAAAGACGGTTTATATTTGGCCATCTCTTTGATCAGGCCGTCAAGGTCGCGAGGATTAGGAATCAGTAGTCCCGCATAACCTTGATACATACCATACATACCGCACACCATAAATGAGAACACATGATATAGCGGTAGCGCAGTCAGGATGACATCATTCGCTTCAGCATCGTCTTCAAAGGCGCTGTTCATCAAGGCGCTGATCTGTAGCATATTGGCGACTAAGTTGCCGTGCGACAACATCGCACCCTTGGCCACCCCAGTGGTACCGCCAGTATATTGCAACAACGCCACATCGCTTAGATTCATATCAGGGCGCTTATATTTGCTGGCTGAGACCGCATTTAGCGCATGCTTAAAGCTGGTGCTCTCTGGCAGACTATAAGAAGGAATCATCTTTTTGACATGGCGAGCGACGAGATTAATCACAGTGCCTTTTACCGTGCCAAGCATATCACCAAGCTTACAGACGATGACGTGCTTGACCTGACCTTTATCTTGCGCCTCTTCATAAGTCTTGGCAAAGTTTTCGACGATGAATAACGCTTTGGCACCGCTGTCGTGCAACTGATGCGACAGCTCACGGCTGGTATACAACGGGTTGACATTGACCAATACCATACCTGCCCGAATGATACCTAGCATCACAATCGGATATTGCAGGACATTGGGCATCATTACTGCCACTTTGTCGCCTTTGACCAGTCCTAACGACTGTAAATAACTAGCAATTTGGCGACTGTATAGGTCTAATTGCTTAAAGCTAATAGACGAACCCATGCAGATATAGGCAGGTTTTTGTCCATAACGGCTAAAGTTACGCTCGAACACTTCAAGTAAAGAGGTACTGTCATCTGGCATGTCGATAGTCGCATCGATACCATAACGCTCATAAGCATTCAGCCAAGGACTGTCGCTGGCTATCGTCGGCATCGTAGGAAAGGTGTTTGTCTCGGTTGCTGACTGAGTATCTTTCGCCACATTGTCGTTGGTTGTCTCTTTATTGATATTGTCCGTCATAACTTTCCCTAAATATTACCGTTAAAAAGATAGAATAATCTGCTCGACAGAGATTTTTTATGAATTCAAATAGATAAAAAATCTGATGCTCATTATTAAGCCTACTACAAATCAGGCAAAAAATTTATGCCGCTAATACGTTTTTACGACGATAATTATGCCAGCTCTATAGCGCCAAACCCGTACTACTCTATCGCTAAATAAGAAAATATATCGGCAAACACTATAGCAGTTTTACTCATAATTCTCTACGAATACTGGCAAAACACACGGCTAGAAACAAAAAAAATGATAAGGCGGTATATAAACGGCCTTATCATTTTTAGTAATCACGATGTCTTATACCATAACAATTGCTATCAGTGCTCATAGACAGTAACTGATAACAAACTGTCTAGAATAGACTGTTTATCGTCTAACCTTTTACCATCTAACCATGGTCTTTTTCTTCAAGCACTCGCAGATCTTTATGCAAAATCTTACCGACGTTCGACTTCGGTAATTCATCGATGAATTCAACATAACGAGGACGCTTATAGCCGGTCAAGTTTTCTTTACCATAAGCGATAACCTCTTCTTTAGTCAGGCTGTTATCACTACGCACGACATAAATCTTTGGTACTTCACCACTTTTTTCGTCCTCGACACCAATGACGCCACATTCTAAAATCTTTGGATGACCTGACATTACATCTTCCACTTCGTTTGGATACACGTTGAAGCCTGAGACCAAAATCATATTCTTTTTGCGATCGACAATCTTAAAGTAGCCCTCTTCATCCATCACGCCGATATCACCAGTACGGAAATAACCGTCAGAGGTCATGACTTCGGCCGTCGCATCGTCGCGTTTCCAGTAGCCTTTCATAACTTGCGGACCGCGAACACAAATTTCGCCGCGTTCACCCAGTGCCACTTCGTTACCTTCTTCATCCAAGATGGCCATATCCGTCGCTGGCATTGGTAAACCGATGTTGCCTGAGAACTCGCCTGTCCCTTGCGGATTCGCTGAGGCAACGGGAGAGGTCTCTGATAAGCCATAACCTTGTACGATCACATTACCAGTAATCTTCTGCCATTTGTCCGCCGTGTCCTTCAACACTGCCATGCCGCCGCCCATAGACATCTCAAGCTTGCTATGGTCTAACGCTTGGAAAGCTTCGCTGCTAGCAAGGGCATTGAATAAGGTGTTGACCGCAGGGAAAAATGCTGGTGGATAATCTTTATAAGCCTTAATCAAGCTCGCACCATCGCGCGGGTTTGGTACCAGCGAGCCGATACAACCACGATATAACCCATACATACCACAAACGGTAAACGAAAAAATATGATACAGCGGCAAGGCCGTCATGATAACCGGCTGCTCATTCATTTTGTCAAACTTATCAAAAGCATCGCCAAGGTAAGTATCACACTGAATCAGGTTAGCGACTAAGTTGCCATGGGTCAGCATCGCGCCTTTGGCAACACCAGTAGTACCACCGGTATACTGAAGTACCGCAACATCGTCAAGACCAATATTATTAGGGCGTTTATAGCTCTTGGCTGGGAAGCGGTTTAGCGCTTTTTTGAATTTTACGCTACCTTTGATATGGAATGCAGGTACCATTTTTTTGACATGACGCACCACTGTGTTCACAATGAGGCCTTTTAGTGGACTCATCAAATCACCCATAGAGGTCACGACTACATGATCAACCAAGTTTTTGCCAATGTCTTCATAGGTTTTGGCAAAGTTCTCTAACAGAATCAAAGCTTTGGTATCAGAGTCTTCTAACTGATGTTCAAGCTCCTTTGTCGTATAAAGCGGATTGACATTCACTAAGGTCATACCAGCGCGCAATACACCCAATACAGCAACGGGTAGCTGCAAGATGTTTGGCATCATAACCGCGACTTTATCGCCTTTTTTCAGCCCAAGTGACTGCAAATAAGCGGCAATTTGTTTGCTATAACGGTCTAAATCTTCGTAAGAGAGCTCGACATTCATGCAGACAAATGCAGTTCTACCCGCATGGTTGATGAAGTTTTGCTCAAGTATGTCGATTAAAGAAGTGTTGGCAGGTGGCATCTCAATATTATACTGAATACCAAGTTTTTCGTAAGTTTTGACCCATACTTTGTCATTACGACGAATGAGGTTGCCTTGATTTTCCATAATCTTATCTCTCCTAGTAAATAGTGCGCTATCGTTCACCCATATCAATCACAGGGTGATAAACATACGAAAACTCGGAGCGCAGGCAAATCCTCTTCAGGATGGCGAGGCTGACGAAGTGGGCGTATGGCGATGAGTAAACAATATAGCGTTAAATAGCCCTTTGTTCTTTAACATACACACTTTATACAAACTACTCAATACAAAAGATTGCTACCTGAGTTCGCAAAGTACCTTGACGCACTATATTATTTTTTATATCAATAGCTTACCTGACAATTGATAGCAGTTAACAGCAACTATTACCATATCTAACTACTGAACATTTATCCATTTATATCAGCCATCGTAGCCTAATAGCCGTTTCGTTAGCGTTTGCTGTCGAGCGCACTAGCAAGTTCTGTTAAGGTCACAAAGTTACGGCGCGTGCCCTCTTTATCGCTATTTGGTTGCTTGGTAAAGGTATTTGTCGCCAGTTTAGAGCTGTCACTATATTGCCAATCATTGATATAGTCACTCTGACTTAAGCGTTGACCAAATCCTGCAACGGCGATGGCAAACTGGGTATCTACATTGGCACTGTCTAAAGACTGGCTACGCTTATTAATCGGTTGATTAATGAGCTTAGAGCTGCCACCTTTTGGCGCTTTATAGCGAATTTTTAGATAGCCAAGCTCATTTAGTGCCTGACTGTTTTTGACGCTAGATTTGCTATCGCTATCACTATAACGGCGGTCGCTAAACAATCCTTTTGCACCAGTTGATGTCACTTCAAACAATGCAATGACTGCCTTACCTGCTCCCAACTCGCCGGCATCTACTTTGTCATTATTAAAATCTTCTTCCGCCAGTACACGGTTCTCGTAACCGATCAAGCGCCACTCGCTCACCACATTTGGATTGAACTCCACTTGTACCTTGACGTCTTTGGCAACAGTGTTAAAGGTCGCTGCCAGCTCATCGCCAAAGACTTTTTTGGCTTCAGTCAAACTGTCGATATAGCTGTAATTACCATTACCGTTGTCCGCCATCTGCTCCATCATATAATCGTTGAGATTGCCACGACCAAAACCGACAGTCGATAGAGAGATACCACGATCACGATTGGCTTTGACCAAGTCCAACATCTCGTCGACGTCACTAATACCGACATTGAAATCGCCATCGGTGAGCATGATAATACGATTGATACCGTCTTTTTTCAGCGCTTGTTGCGCTTGTCTATAGGCCAGTTTTAAGGCGTCTTCGCCATTGGTCGAGCCAGCAGCATTTAAGCTCTCTATGGCAGTAAGTATTTTGGCTTTTTGATTGCCCTTGGTCGCAGGCAATGCCACACTTGTACTGCCCGAATACGTGACAATGCTAATACTGTCTTGCGCGCGCATCTGCTCGGTGAGCAACTTCAATGACGACTGTGCTAATGGCAGTTTATCGCGTGATGACATGGAGCCTGACACATCGACCAAAAACACTAAGTTGGCGGGCGGCATAACTTGATTGGTGCTTTTATTAGACCAGCTATTATCAACTGCTTTAATCCCAACTTTGACAATTTTATTATCCTGATCGGCCTTGTCCCATGGCGAATCAACCACTTCTGTTGCGACCACAAAAGGTGCATTGGCGATACGTTTGCCATCATCAAATTGATAATTAAAATAGTTAATCAACTCCTCTACGCGCACGGCATCGACAGGTGGCAGCTGCCCGTCATTAAGATAGCGGCGCACATTGGCGTAGCTGCCAGTATCGGTATCGATGGATAGAGTGGCAACCGCCATCTCAGTAGTGCGGTGTACCGGATTGGCGTCGTTTTTTTGATAATTATCACGGTCTTTTGGCTGTACAATGATTCCTGATAATGGTCGTACACTCAACTGCGGTGCAGCGTTTATCATTCTAGTATTGGCGCTTTTCGTATAGAAACTACTTGGCGCTATCATCTCTGATTGTGCTGATGTTTCTACCACTATGACAGGTGACGTAATATTTTGGTTTGACGCTGTTGCATCTTGCGTGACGGTACTGCTCGATGTCTCTGTCATCGGTTTACTTACCTGTGATGAGCTACACGCCGTCAGTCCCATCATACTGGCGACAGCACTGACTAATAGCGCATTTTTGGTTAAAGAATGAGCATGCGTTCGTGATAAATAGGCAGGTGATATAGATGACGATGACATAATAGCTACTCCATATGATAGACGGCTTGGATAGATAGACGGCTTGGATAGACAGTTCGATGATAACGGTTCCGTGTTACAGCCTTTATAATAATTATTGCTGAGCACTATTGCATAGTGCGTTATGAAACAGGCGCTTAGTAAAAAGACAAACCATATGCGTCTGATTCACTATACTTATCTTATTTTGTAAAAGCTATCAGCCAAAGTGCCATCAGTACATCTATCTAGCACGTCACGACCTGTCGTCTATTCTGACTTATGCCTTTTTAATTTTGCCAATATCCTTTACGATAGCACTATCCTATTTGCACACTTGCACCAATTATTTATATCTATTAAAACTGATAAGTGAACTCTATTTTATGCCTGATATTATTGATAACAGTCCTGCGATTCTATCTGATGATGTGATGGATACCCGCTCCGTGGCGGAATTCACCGAACAAGCCTATCTCAACTATGCCATGTACGTCATCATGGATCGCGCGCTGCCAAATATCGCCGATGGTCTAAAACCCGTCCAGCGCCGTATCGTCTATGCCATGAGCGAGCTAGGACTAAAATCGACGGCGAAGGCGAAAAAGTCTGCGCGTACCGTCGGTGATGTGCTAGGTAAATACCATCCGCATGGTGATAGCGCCTGTTATGAGGCGATGGTTCTGATGGCACAGCCGTTTAGTTATCGCTATCCGCTGATCACCGGTCAAGGTAACTGGGGTAGCCCAGATGATCCGAAATCCTTTGCCGCGATGCGCTATACCGAAGCCAAAATGTCTGCTTATGCCAATACCTTGCTTGCAGAACTCGGACAAGGCACGGTCGATTGGCAAGATAACTTCGATGGCACCATGCAAGAGCCAACCACTCTGCCTGCCCGCCTGCCGAATATTTTATTAAACGGCACGACTGGTATTGCCGTCGGTATGGCAACCGATATCCCGCCGCATAACCTAAATGAAGTGGTACGCGCGGCTATTCGTTTGCTAAAAAATCCTGAGCTATCGGTTAAGCAATTAACCCAATCAATACCAGCACCTGATTTGCCAACGCCAGCTGAAATTATTACCAGTAAAAAAGACTTGCAGGCGATGTATGAGACTGGTCGCGGCAGCTATAAAATGCGCGCCACCTTTCATATTGACCCAAAAGAAAAAAATCTCGTCATCATCGATGCGCTTCCTTACCAAGTGTCAGGCAATAAGATTCAAGAGCAAATCGCTAAGCTCATGACGGATAAAAAGCTGCCTTGGATTACTGATATTCACGATGAATCAGACCATGAAAACGCTTGCCGTATCGTGCTTGAGCTAAAATCTACCCGCGTCGACGTGCAGCGAGTAATGAGCCATTTATTTGCCAGTACCGACCTTGAAAGCAATTACCGCGTCAATATGAATATGATTGGCCTAAATGGTAAACCTCAAGTCAAAAACCTCAAAGAAATCCTTGAAGAATGGCTCGTCTGTCGCCGCTCAGTGGTCACGCGCCGTTTGCAATATCGCCTCGATAAAATTGATAAGCGCTTGCATATCCTTGCAGGTTTGCTGATTGCTTATCTGAATATCGATGAGGTCATTCGTATTATTCGTGAAGAAGACGATCCAAAATTGTCATTGATGCAAGACTATGACCTGACTGAGATACAAGCCAATGCTATCTTGGACATTCGTCTGCGTCAGCTCGCTAAACTAGAAGAGATTGAGCTGCGCCGCGAGCAAGATGAGCTGGCAGCCGAACGCGCCATCATTCAAGAGTACTTGGACAATCCAGACAGCTTGACCAATCTGATGATTGATGAGCTCACCGCCGATATGAAGGAACACGGCAATGAGCGCGTATCGCAATTGGCGGAACGCGAAGAAGCGCAAGCGTTAAAAGAGTCTGACCTCGTACCGAGTGAGCCTGTCACTGCTATCCTATCGAAAGCGGGCTGGATACGCGCCGCCAAAGGTCATGAAGTCGATGCCGCTGGCATGAGCTATCGCTCAGGTGATAGCTATCAAGCACACGTGCGCGGTAAATCCAATGAGAGAATCTACGTGCTCGATAGTACCGGACGCAGTTATAGTATCGATGCGCATAGCCTCGCATCCGCCCGTGGTCAAGGCGATCCGCTGACCAGCGTACTCAAACCACCCGCAGGCGCAAGCTTTGAGCAGCTACTCACGGGTAACGATGATAAGCGTATCATCCTTGCCAGCTCTAACGGCTATGGCTTTATCAATACGTTAGCTAATCTTGATAGCAATCAAAAGGCGGGTAAAAAGATCATCAATCTGGCCGCCAACAGTCAGCTGTTGCCAGTAGCTCGTATCGACGCTAATACAACGAGTAGTGAAGATAACGCAGAAAAAGTCACTCCTGATCATGTCGCGGTGGTGACGAATGCTGGCTATTTATTGATTTTTGCGCTGGATGATTTGCCAGAACAAGCGCGCGGTAAAGGCAATAAGCTGATCACGCTCAAGGGCGATGAAGAGGTATTAGCTATCACGCCGCTAAGCTTGCAAGACAGCTTAATCATTACCGCGGGTAAGCGTCATGTGACTTTAAAGCCGATGGATTTGGCGAATTATACGGGCACGCGTGGTAATCGCGGTGGTCAGTTGCCAAGAGGCTTTCAGAATGTGACTGGGGTTGAGGTTGGGTGAGTAAAGTTGTAAATTTAATTCAGTAGTGTGGGTGGAGCGATAGCGAAACCCACAGTTTGGAATTAGAGTGCTTATTTTGACTTAAGCTCAGTTTATTAAGGATTGAAATGACAACTGAAAACTACTCGTCCGACGCTCCAGTTTCTACTAAAGATGAAGATATATTCTCTCGTTGGAAGTTTTCTGAACGAGTAGCACAAGTAATTGCTAATCGTCGTGATCCAAGCAGTATCGTAATTGGTCTCTATGGTAGATGGGGCGATGGTAAAACCTCAGTCCTCAACTTTATTGAACAATCTCTCAATACAAACGATGATGTTATATGTATAAAATTTAATCCTTGGCGCTTTGGTACAGAAGACCAACTCTTAATGGGATTTTTCAACCAAATAGCTAATGCTTTGGACACCAAACTAGAAACTAGAGAAGATAAACTTAAAGATATTGGCAATAAAATCCTAAAACCTATATCTAGTGCAGCTGGCATGGGAGTAGTAGGCGATATAGTATCATCTTACATTTCAATGCCTGACATAGAAATTTTCAAAAGTAGAACTGAACAACTTTTAGAAAAGTCTCAGAAGCGTGTATTAATCTTAATTGATGATGTAGATAGGTTAGATAAGACAGAAATTCATGCTTTATTTCGTCTAGTAAAATTAACCGCAGATTTTAAGTACACCTCTTACATTCTTGCATTTGATAAAGATATTGTCGCTTCATCTTTACAAGATAGATATTCGACATCTCAAGGAAACTCTGGCGAAGCGTTTCTAGAAAAAATTATTCAAGTGCCATTGCATTTACCATATATTGACAAACAAACTTTAAGAAGTTTTTGTTTTCAAGGAGTGTATACAGCTCTTGAGTTAGCTAATATCCAACTAACTGAAGAGCAGGCTCAAGATTTTGCTCGCAATTTTGTTTCTGCATTTGATAGCTGTATTACTACACCAAGAAAAGCAAAACTTTATGGCAATATTCTAACGTTCTCTTTGCCTATTTTGAAAGGTGAGGTCAATCCTGTTGACCTGATGTTAATCGAAGGAGTTAGAGCTTTCTATCCTAGGCTATACGAATCTATCAGGGATAATGAAAAACTATTTGCCGGAACATTCTCTACAAGTAGTGGCTCATTTCATGACGCTGATAAAGAACTTATCAAAACATTAATTGACAATTCGCTGAGTAAAACTGCTTCAAGTAAAAAGGAAGATTTAAAAGAGTTATTAAAAAGTATTTTCCCTAAATTACAAGCTGTTTATGGAAGAATGCACTACGCAGGAGACTCACATAAAATTTGGAATGACAACCAAAGGATATGTTCAAAAAACTATTTTTCGAGATACTTTGGTTACTCAGTATCACCTAATGATGTATCTGACATAGCAGTTACCCAGGCATTGCAGGATATAAACAACTGGAGTGAGCCTTATAATTATCAAGATAATCCTCTTAAGGACTTTATAACACCTAAGAATGCTGAAAAGGTAATACAAAAACTACGTAGCCAAGTTGACTGGAATAGTGGGAGATATCAGCCAATTATTTTATCTGTAGCGCAAGTTGGCGATATTATTCCTAATACTAGAACCTTTTTGTCTTTTAATCCTCTTGTTCAATCTGTAGTTTTAATAGCAGATATGATAATTAGTACCAATAAAAATGAACAAATAAAAATTGCTAAACTTGCGCTTGATAATGCCCCAACAATTGAATACAAAACTGAATTATACAGATGGCTGTATCATAGCGAAAATGAAAACCCTAAACCTAACTGTTTTAGCTTGGAAGAAAGAAAAGAGTTAGGTGAACACCTAGGAAACAAAATCTTTTCTGAGATTGAGTCTATTGACATCACTTCTGAAAACCCCGACTTAGTATCACGTATTTTCTGGATATTAAGTGAATATGTGGACAAAAACCGTTTGAATGATTATGTAAAGTCATTAGTTAGCTCCGACCCATCAACTGTTTATAAAATCCTTAATAATTACGTTCCTACTTTCACGAGTCTTACAGATGGAACTACGGGTAAAGAAGGTTTTAATGAAGCTAACTATAAAAGTTTATCCAAAGTTATCGATGTTTCAATTTTATTTGAATCAATTGAACGGCACTATCCTGACTTGGTAGTTAACATAAATGAATATCCAACATTGCAAAGTCGTGATGAAGATAGAGAGTCAATTATTTCTCAACAATTTGTATGGTGGTATAGAAAAGATCTTAATAAAAAGACTTTTAAAAAAATTACTCAGCTAGATAATTTGAATAGCCCTTATATCGAGAATCTGAAGAAGTTTGTAATATAGTGGATAATTAATCTACATTTTGTATTAGTATTTAGTTTGCATAAGGTGAGCCTTGCACACCGCCAACACTCGCAAATGGTGCGCGTGGCGCACCCTACTACTAACTCATCTTATGATTTTCCTACAAGTAAAACCCCAACTACGACCACTATCAAAAAAATCATAAGCTCACCGCTAGCCCCGACTGTAGCGGTATCCTGCTGAGATGGGCGAGTTGTGAGGGCTAGGTTTTGGGGTGGCTCGCAGAGCAGGAGACACCCCAAACCATAGCCCTCGCCTCGCGCGGGTAAGCAGATACAAGTGTAAGGCGGGAGAAGCTATTAATAATGTTTTATATATTCCAACCCCTACCCCTGCCGCAACCCCAAAATCGGAATCACCAAATCCTCTTCATCAGTGAGATGTTGCTGCAGTAAATCGGTCACGGCTACTAGCGTTTTATGTAGCTCTTCAGCCAGCGCTTTATCCTCTACCTCACTTCTCGCCAGCGCATCGTTTTGAATTTGCAATTTATCCAGTAGCGCATTGAGATACTCATGGTCATGACCTAATACCTCAAACCCTGCCTGTAGCTGCGGATACATCCTCACAAATTCTGGGAAAAACCCGTCATCCTCTACGCCATGATGTTGATGCAGTTTAAGCACATGCATATTGATACGTTTCAGTATCTGCGAGCGGTATTCTGCCCAGTCATACTCGCCATCAATATAAGCCTCGCTGATTTGCGTAAGGATGCGTTGGCGCTTACGAATATTGGTATGTACCTTGAGCCAACCTGAAGTTTTATAGGCATAATCGGCGGCAAACCATTGATCAGGTGGCAGCTTATTGTATAAAAACAACCAATCTGCCTCTAAGCGGCTATCTGGATGTCTTGGCGCGAGACTGAATAAATCATCGTCGAGGGCTTGTTGGCTAGTATTGTTTTGGACGAAATCAGTCATTAGGGAGTCCTCGTTTTTATTGTTAGCGTTCAATTTTTACGGCTTAACTCTTTAGCTTAATAATTACTATATGGGGTTTTTTATCCCTTCTTTATAGTGGCAACCAAGCAAAACACTTTTCTAATCTTCGCAACAATAGTATTAAAGACATTGTTTGGGCGCGAAACCAGTAACATAACCCACCATTACAACCTCATAACCGCTCATTTATAATGGCTTGTCTTAGTGAATATAAGCTTACGCCATGAGTAAACGTATCAGCCTAATTTTCCCGCATCAACTGTTTGCTGATACCTCGCTTTGGCAAGAGGAATGCTATCTGATTGAGGAAGATTTATACTTTACCCAGTTTCCTTTTCACAAGCAAAAGCTAGTCCTGCATCGCGCGAGTATGAAAGCTTATGAGCAAACGCTAATAGATGCTGGCAAAACCGTACATTATATTGACTCATCACATGAGCATAGTGACTGCCGCCAGCTCATTGCTAGCTTTGTCAGTATTAAGCATGAGCCTGATACTGACATTAATAATAGCGATGCCATTGCAAAAATATACTGCATTGATGTCGTCGATGACTGGTTACGGATACACATTCAAGAAGCCATAGTAAAAGCTGATATTGAGTTTGATGTTTCGCCAACGCCAATGTTTTTGAACCCGCTACCTATCTATTGTGACTTCTTTAGAAACAATCGACTGTTTCATCATGACTTCTATATCCAAGCGCGAAAACGTGAAAAAATCCTTATCGATGACGAGCAAAAACCTATCGGTGGGCAATGGTCATTCGATGAAAACAATCGCAAAAAGTATCCACGTAAACAGACGCCGCCTGCGGTCGAATTCCCTGAATTAACCGTATATTATGAAGAAGCAATAGCGTATGTTGAGGACAACTTTAGCACGCACTACGGTGAGGCCAATCCTGACTTTCGCTATCCGACTAGTCATATTGAGGCCGAAGCTTGGCTAGAGAATTTTTTATCGAAACGCTTCAAAGACTTTGGTAAATACGAGGACGCTATCGTTGCCGACGAGCACGTTTTGCATCATAGTATTTTAACCCCAATGCTGAATACGGGACTGTTAACGCCTGAACAAGTCATCACGCGCACGCTTGAGATTAGCGAAGCATATGACATTCCTATTAATTCCTTAGAAGGCTTTATACGCCAAATTATCGGCTGGCGCGAGTTTATGTATGGGCTCTATGAGTCTATTGGACGTAAGCAGCGCACGAGTAATTTTTGGGGTTTTAAACGTAAGATACCGCCAAGCTTTTATACCGGTGATACCGGCATTGAGCCGATTGATACCACGATTAAAAAGCTGCTTAAGACAGGTTACGCGCATCATATCGAGCGTCTAATGATCTTTGGCAACTTTATGCTGCTGTGTGAGTTTGATCCTGATGAGGTTTATCAATGGTTTATGGAGCTATCCCCCTATGGCAGGATAGTTGTCACCCCTAAAGAATAATCCAAATGGGGGCACAAGGACCAATCATGCCACGTTATA
>NZ_JBEOOY010000020.1:0-64460 GCF_040309585.1 Psychrobacter sp. GW64-MNA-CIBAN-0177 | reverse complement strand
TTGTATTCTTGGTCGAAAACAATAGATTAGTGAGGTGCTCTTCTTTTTTCAATCACTTTCGAAGTTGAGAGTGGGGTTTAACAATGAAAATTATAGTAATAAGTATGATAATGCTAAAAAATTGCGTTATAAAATAACGCTTGAACATACTCTTTTCTTCGATATCTAAGCGATCTCTATAGTCAATATAAAAGAATATCAGCTGGAGTAGTGGATTACGAAAAAATGCCAACGCTACAGGAATCTTGATATAGCGAGACATAATGTCTTTTACAGCTTTGGTATAGTTAACGTCCTCCGGTACTAAAAGCGCGATAACTATAATAAATACAATAATAATGCCCAGTATGATAATCAATAGAAACCTATAAAAAAATATTTAGGAGAATACACTCTACCTTTTAAATAGAATTAAAACTAGCGCTAGGAAACAGCAAGTATGATAAGCGCTTTGATTGTATGGTCTCGCATAATGTTAGACGTACTGTAGCTCTTGAATAAGAAAGTAGGTGACTAGTTAGATGTTCTAGGTGCTTGATAATCCATCTAACAGCCTTAATATAAACAATAGCAGACGCTGTATGGGTAATTAAATAATTTTGCGTCGCATTATTATCTGTAGCTGTTACCTATATTAGCGTCACCTATTTACTATTAATAGTCACCATTAAAAAAACCAATAGTGACTATTAATAACGGTGACGGGCTAATTCGCAGTAGCGCAGTCGGAATTATCATCTGAATGCGCTATAATAGTGATTATAAAATCACCAAACCTTTATCAAGATTGCCGTTAGAGCACTATAATATCAACCGTTATGCTTGATAATTTTTAAATCAAATTGCCCAAATTCACGACACAGCAGCTATGACAGCAGTCGCGTTTGTGTCATAACGCATAGGAAAAATTATGAGTGAGCACAATCAAGCCAGCCAAGCAGATCAATCTGCAGACTATGAATCAGCGCTAGATACTGAGCAAACAGAAACGAAAAGTAATATTACCATTACCGAGTCAGCCCAAGGGTACTTGGCCGATTTACTGTCCAAGCAAGATACCGACGGCATCGGTGTGCGTATCTTCGTCGAGCATCCTGGTACGCCGCGTGCCGAGTGCTGTATGGCTTATAACCAACCGGGCGAAGAAGACAGTGCTGATCTACGTTTTACCTACGATGATTTCTCTGCCTTTATCGAAGCGTCATCAGTCCCTTATCTCGAAGATGCAGTAATTGACTATAATAAAGACCGTTTCGGTGGTCAGCTGACCTTCCGCGCGCCAAACTCTAAAGTACCGAAAGTCGGTGCTGATGCCAGCGTCGAAGAGCGTATCAACTATGTATTGCAGTCTGAGATTAATCCAGGCTTAGCGGCGCATGGCGGTGACGTACAGTTGCTTGAACTGATTGATGAAGAAGGCGTTGGTCTCACTGCCGTATTGAAATTCGGTGGTGGTTGCCAAGGTTGTTCAGCAGTCGACATGACCTTGCGTCAAGGCGTTGAAGTGCAGCTTAAGCAGCAAATACCAGAGCTGACTCAAGTCATCGATGAGACCGATCATACCCGTACGGAAAACGCTTATTACAAGTAAGCAGTAAGTGTTGATATCAGAAAAATAGCGTGAAATAGGGGTGCTTATGACAGCTTGTCATTAACAAACCTAATATTGGCTATTCTTTTCATAAAGAAGCTGGGTTATGATTAACTCAGCTTTTTTTTATGGCTATCATTTATAAGATGGCTTTTTTAGAGATTATTGGTCAATCGATACCTTTAAATGATTTATTTTGATTGATGCTTTTTTAGTGACTACCAAGGAGTTTGTTATGAGTGATGGACAACCAGAGAGCAATTTAGATAACGGCACAAGACCTACGCAGCGTCTAGAGACCTTAGCGATTCATGCCGGTTATAGTGTTGAGCCAACGACCAAAGCGGTCGCTGTGCCTATTTATCACACTAGCTCGTATGCGTTTGATAGTACCCAGCATGGCGCAGATTTGTTTGATTTAAAAGTCGCAGGTAATATCTATACCCGTATCATGAACCCAACCAATGCGGTATTAGAAGAACGCGTAGCAGCGCTAGAAGGTGGTATTGGCGCGCTTGCGGTTGCATCTGGTATGGCAGCCATTACTTATGCCATTCAAACCATTTGTGAAGCGGGTGATAATATCGTGGCGGTATCAACGCTATATGGTGGTACTTATAATCTATTTGCTCATGCTTTGCCGCGTCAAGGTATCGAAGTCCGCTTCTTTGATCACAAAAATCCTGAAGCGATTCGCGATTTAATCGATGATAAAACCAAGATGGTCTTTGCTGAAAGTATCGGTAATCCACTGGGCAACATTATTGATATTCAAGCACTCAGTGACATCGCGCACGAATATGGTGTGCCAGTGGTGATTGATAGTACGGTTGCCACGCCAGCGATTTGCCGTCCGTTTGAGTTTGGCGCGGATATTGTCATTCATTCATTGACCAAATATATGAGTGGTACGGGCACCTCGATTGGTGGGGCGATTGTCGATAGTGGTACGTTCCCTTGGGGCGATTACCCAGAGCGCTTCCCGTTATTAAACACGCCAGACGACAGCTATCACGGTGTGAACTTCGTCAAAGACGTCGGCGCTGCGGCCTTTATCGCTCGTGCTCGCGTGGCACCATTACGTAATACTGGTGCAGCGTTAAGTCCGCTAAATGCGTTTGGTATCTTGCAAGGGATGGAGACATTGAGCTTACGTATGGAGCGTCATGTACAGAACGCGCAAGCCGTTGCTGAATATCTACGTGACCATGACAAGGTCGCTTGGGTAAAATATGCGGGTCTGCCGGATCATCCTGAGCATGAGCTTGCCAAAAAATACATGAAAGGTACGCCTTCTGCGATTTTAACCTTTGGGGTAAAAGGTGGACTTGAAGCAGGCGCGCGCTTTATCGATGCCTTGCAACTAATTACGCGCTTGGTCAATATCGGGGATGCCAAATCATTGGCGTGTCATCCAGCGACGACCACCCATCGCCAGCTCAATGAGCAAGAGCTAAAAAATGCAGGTGTGAGTACCGACATGGTACGTCTGTCGATTGGTATTGAACATATTGACGATATCAAGGCTGATTTAGAACAGGCATTAGCCTTGGCTTAATGTACAAGTTTCTTATTTCTTAACAATAAAATAATTTGCAAAAGAAAAAGCCCATATCGATTTGATATGGGCTTTTTTATTAGTGCTTTTCCGTCTGAAATATATAAAGAGATTAAGCGGACAGTACCCGTTTGGCAATCTCTTTATAGTCCTGCGGCATGAGTCGCGGGCCAAACTGCTGAATCACTTGTGCGGACACTTCGCTGGCAAGACGACCACATTCTGGTAAGGTGTAGTGCTGCGATAGCGCGTATAAGAACGCACCGGCATAGTTGTCGCCAGCGCCATTGGTATCGATGACATTGGCAACGACTGGCGTAGCAATATCATGGACGATTAACTCTGACTCGGCATCAGGTTTATGAGCGATAACGGCACCTTTTGCGCCATCAGTCACTACCGCAATTTGGCAATGCTCAAGTAGCGCACGTGCGGCAGCTTTGACTTGTTTTTTATCCGTAAAAAGCTTGGCTTCTTCACTATTACAAAATATCACCGCCACTTTATTGCCTAGCATATTGAGCAAACCGTCTTTGGCGAATTTAACCACGGCTGGATCGGCGAAGCTCACCGCAATCTTTGCATTATGAATGCCAGCTTGCTGACGTAACTGAGTCATGGCTGGCTGGATGCCCTCGGACATGGCCAAATAGCCTTCTAGGTATAGCCAATCTGCTTGCGTTAGCGCATCAAAATCGACGTTATCAGCGACAATATCGCTTGAGGTGCCTAGATAAGTCTGCATGGTGCGTTCACCATCTTCGGTCACTGCCACCACACAAGATCCAATTACACCGCCTGCATGTATAGACTTGTCTGAGGTGGCGACGCCTGCTTCGTGCAAGTCCCTGAGGTAAAAGGCGCCTTGATCATCATCGCCCACACGGCACGCATAAAAGGGCTTGCCGCCTAAGCTGGCAAACGCATACATAGTATTTGCGGCTGAGCCACCACCGGCTTGTTTTGATGGCGCAATTTCTGCAAGTTGAAAGTAGGCCAATAGTTGCTGCTGCTCTTCGATACCTGCCAAGGTCATATTCCCTTTGGTCAACTCTGTCTCTTCTAATGCTGCATCAGATAGCACATATTCGTGGTCAACCAAGGCATTCCCTATCGCCATTACATCGTACATTGTTCATTTCTCCTCAATTAAATTATAAACGGCTATTTTTTATATTCGAAAGTCATTCGGCTTGTAGTTCAAGCAAACGCTGATAAAGGGCATTCTTTTTGACGCCCGTAATATCGGACGCCAATGCAGCCGCTTTTTTGACCGATAAATCCTCTAACAAACGCTGTAATAATTTATCATGGAGGCTGATATCGTCAGTATCTTGTGCCGCATCAACGCCAGCGACCACCACGACTATTTCGCCGCGCTGCTGATTGTCATCTGCTTTGACAAACTCAACCAAGTCGCCCAGCGTACTCTTACGAACAGTCTCAAAAGTCTTGGTCAATTCACGGCAAAAAGTCACGTCACGATCGTCGCCAAATATCGTCGCCATATCTTCTAAGCTGGCGATAATACGATGCGGCGCTTCATAAAATATCAATGTTTCGGTACGCGTGTTTAGAGCAGTCAGTTGTTTTTGGCGACCATGAGTTTTCGCTGGTAAAAAACCAATAAAGCTAAAACGGTCTGACGGCAATCCCGCTACAGACAATGCAGCAATAGCGGCAGATGCGCCAACGATAGGTGACACAGTAACCCCAGCGGCATGGGCAGCTTGCACCAATTGATAACCAGGGTCACTGACCAGCGGCGTACCGGCATCACTGATTAAGGCGACCGAATGACCTTGCCCGATCATCTCAATAATTTTAGGCGTTTGAATGGCGCTATTGTGCTCATGATAGGCCCACAGCTTATTATGTCCTTTTTGCTTACCTACAGTCTCGGTGGCATCGGCATTATCAGCGCTATTATGAGTGGCTGGCGCTTTGGTATCGTCCGTTTTACTGCCTTTGCTATCTTTAGTGTCGATGCCAAAATGCGACAGTAGCTTACCTGAGGTGCGGGTGTCTTCGCAGGCAATGATAGCGACCTGCTTTAGGATATCGACCGCATGCGGTGTCATATCAGTGAGATTACCAATCGGCGTGGCAACGATATAAAGGCAAGCTGGCATCGCAGTAGGGGTAGACATAAAACCTCGAAGTATTAAAAACAGGAATTAAAAAATAAGGTGGCGCTGGCATTTATCATATATCAATCATTCAAGTAGTGAATAATTAATAGCGATAAAAGGACGCAAAAGTGGTTAGTTTAGCATGTTGTGCTATGATAATTATGAAATGTTGACCAGACCCATGGACGTTATGGCAGATCATAAACCTTTGACCCTTACTTCACCAAAACAGCGCCAAGGCAGCCGCTTTGAACAACGAGCGTGCGAGTTTTTACATGCGCAAGGATTGCAGCTGATTGCGCAAAACTGGCAGCAGCCTAAAGTTGGTGAATTAGATTTGGTAATGTTGGAGACGGGTTCAGCATGGTCGACGCTGGTATTTATTGAAGTACGCCAGCGCCAGCATTCAGGGTTTGGTGATGCCGCGCTTAGCGTTACGGCAAGCAAACAGCGTAAAGTGATCAAAACAGCTCGTTATTTTTTACAGGCGCACCCTGAATATAGTCACTATGAGTGCCGTTTTGATGTCATTGCTTATGATACGAATAAGGTCAATACTCGCAGCATTGTTGCTAACCATACAAATAAAAATAACCGTGATATCAATGATAAATCAGAGAATAAGCCAGAGTGGCTAAAAAGCGCTTTTATAGCCAGCGCGTGGTAATGTTGCGTTTTGACTGTGTTACCAAACAGGCAAAGAAAATACGACGGCATGTTATCGTTACCAAAAACCTAACCGTCCACCGTAAAAATTAAGTAAAGTAATTGAACGAAAATGGCTAGTCGTAGAAACAATGACGTTAGCGATTACTCAGTCGATAATTCTTACTTTGATATTTGATATTCGATATTTGATAGTTACTCAGTTAAAACTGCTAAACCAATTGAACCCAAACAATCGTCACATCATGCTCTAAGAGGTAAATAATGACACGGATGCATTTGCGCACTGCTATTTTTGGCTTATCACGTCGCACTGCGATAGGCGTTATGCTAATGACTGGTCTCATCAGTACAGGTTGTACCACCAATTATCTGACCAATAGTACCGAGGGCACCTATGGCGTGCCGATGACTGAGCGTACGATTCCACAGCGATTGCTCGATCGCAGCATTGAGCACACGGTCAAAGTCAATGTTTATGGTCTAAAAGAAGACCTGCAGCAAACCAGTCGTATGGGCATTGATAGCTTTAATAGTGAAGTGTTGCTGACAGGCGAAGTGCCTACCGAGGCGCTCAAAGCAGAAATCGAAAAAGTCGTGAGCTCTATGCCTGATGTACGCCGTATCTATAACGAGACGAACGTTAGTGCCTCTAGAGGTTATAGCTCAACCGTTCATGATGGTTATATTACGTCAAAGCTACTGGCAAAAGTCGCAGCGAGTGATGGCGTAAAAGCCTCACAGATCAAAGCGGTGACTAATGACGGGGTAGTTTATATCATGGGACGCATGACGCCTACTCAGCAAAGCCATCTGATTGATATCGCCAACAGCACAGTCGGTATTACAGAGTTAGTACTGCTGACCACCGTCGTCGATGATAGAGGGGTTAAATTGGCTGAAGACGATATTATGTCTGAAAATAATTTGGCCAGTCCTACGGCAGTGCCAGTTATTGACAGTAATGTAGCGCCTAACGTTGACCCTAATTTAAACAATGCCGTAGCGACCGATGCTGCTAGTACTGCGACGCCTATCGTTATAACAGAGGAAGGCGAGTCAGTTACTCAGCCGTCATCTAGTCCTTATATTGACCTTTATCAGAATCAGTAAGCCTTTATTGAGATCAACACGGCCTAATAGGCTTACTGCCGAACAATCACAATAAGCCTAAACAGCGGCAACAGTAAAAGCACGATAATGCATCGATCAGCCAGTAAGATATAACAGGTGAAGAATAGACAAGACAGACCCTAATGTTCATTCTATAAGACGGCTGTCGCAATGCTATTAGGTTTGACCAATATATAAATATAATAGGGATACTGACAATGAAAGATGCAAACAAGCGCGCGCAGCACAATACAATTAATCATAAAATAAACAATGAAAGCCTTGTTAGTAATACCGCTAGCAAACTAGGTATTTTAAAATTGACGGGCGCAGCCGCATTGGCAGTAGGTGGTATCGCACTTGCCGTTCAAAACGCACAAGCTTTGTCACCGCTCGCTGTGGTCAATGGCATTACGTCAAGTGGTGGTGTTGGTGTTAGTAAAAATATTCTATACGGTGATGAGCCATTACAAGATTTGGATATTTATTATCCCAAGCCTTTAGCCCAAGCTATGAAAGCCGAGAGTGCTACTAAAGATGCTGTTATTAATGACAGTTATCCGATGGTGGTTTTCGTCCATGGCGGCTCGTGGGAGAGTGGTAATAAGGAACAGTACGCCTTTGTCGGTCAAAGTTTGGCGCAGGCAGGTTATGTCACCGCCGTAATTAATTATCGTAAAGCACCTGAGCATGTATATCCCGATTACGTCGAAGATGCAGCGCAAGCGATTGCTTGGAGTTTCGACAATGCGACCAGCTTGCATGCTGATCCAAAACGCTTGGCAGTGGTTGGGCATTCTGCTGGTGCGTTCAATGTGGTTGCTGCCGTTGCTAATGAAGATTTTTTAGCGCCTTATGGTATTAAGCCAAAGGACATTAAGGCAGTCATTGGGATTGCAGGTCCTTATAGCTATGATTTCCGTAAATTTGACAGCGCAACGGCTTTTGCTGCTGATGCCACACCAGACGAGGTTATGCCCGACCGTCATATCAAAGGCGAGCAGCCGCCTTATCTATTGCTCACTGCCGAAAATGATAAAATCGTGTACGCTACCAATACTATCAAGATGACTAAAGCGCTAAAAGAGGCGGGTGTTATGGTAGAAAACGGTGAAATTGAAGGGGCCAGTCATGCGACCAGTATCGGAGCTATGGCGCCACCACTACGCTGGCTAAACGATGTGCGCGCGCAGGTTTTGACTTACTTGGATAAAGAGCTCAAGTAGTCGTGTTTGTTAATCTCAGTACTGCTTGAATGTCTAGCGTCTAGAGTGTTTATAACCGTATCCTCATTGCTGGTTTTATGGCTTAGGCGCAGTTGCGTAAGACAGTACTGTAAGATGCTTAAACTCTTGTTATAATGTCGTCACTTTACCTCTATACCCTATTTAACACTTAAGGCAGAATATTCTATGAGCATGAACGCTGACGACCTGATTGCATTTTTACAGACTCATTTCCCAGACGCTTTTATTCAAGCTGCCAATCAAGGTAATAAGTTTGATGTACGCGTGGTTGATGCTAGTTTCGAAGGCAAGCGCGCCGTGCAACGCCAGCAAGCGATCTATGCGCTAGTCAACGACAAGATTGCCAGTGGTGATATTCACGCGCTCAATATTCAAGCGCTGACACCTGCTGAATGGGATGTTCAGTCAAAAGGTTAAATTTTTTATATACGCTGGGCTTGCACAGAACTGATTGTTTTAACGATTATTACAATGATTGGTTCGATAAGTCTGATTTTCACTATTTTTAATACTCATCGCTAGGTTGTCACTTCTATGGATCAATTTTTAATCACTGGTAGTAGTCGTATCGCAGGGGAAGTCACTATCTCAGGCGCCAAAAATGCTGCTTTGCCATTATTGGCAGCTATGATATTGGCCGAGACCCCAACGACATTGCACAATGTGCCCTCATTACAAGATGTGCGGACGTTGATTGAATTGATCAGTGGCATGGGTATCAAAATCCAAAAGCAGGACGATACTGTCACTTGTGATACCAAGAGTATTGATAATTTCTATGCGCCGTATGATTTGGTGAAGACCATGCGTGCCTCGATTTTAGTCCTTGGGCCATTGCTGGCACGTTTTGGTGAGGCAGAAGTGTCATTGCCCGGTGGCTGTGCGATTGGTTCACGTCCTGTAGACCAACATCTAAAAGCCTTTGAGGCGATGGGTGCTGAGATTAGTGTCGAGAATGGCTATGTAAAAGCAAAAGCGCCAAAAGGCGGCAAGCTGATTGGCTGTAACTTTTCATTTGACATGATCACCGTTGGCGGTACTGAAAACGTCATCATGGCCGCCGCACTTGCCAAAGGCACGACTGTTTTGGGTAATTGCGCGCTTGAGCCAGAAGTGGTCGATTTGGCCAATATGTTGGTGGCGATGGGCGCTAAAATAAGCGGTATCGGTACTTCTATCATGACCATCGAAGGCGTTGAACGCTTGCATGGTTGTGAGTATTCAGTGGTGCCAGATCGTATCGAAACTGGCTCCTACCTTGCTGGCGCGTTGATGACGCGCGGTGATGTGTTGACCAAAAACACATCTGCGCTGCTATTAACACCCGTGTTAGAAAAATTCGAAGATATGGGTGCGGTGATTACTAGCGGTGATGATTGGATTCGTGCACAAATGAAAGGTCGTCCACTGCCGGTTGATATCCGTACGCAGCCACACCCCGGCTTTCCAACAGATATGCAAGCGCAAGTCATGGCGATTGCTTGCTTGGCGAATGGCACCAGTACTTTTATCGAAAATATCTTTGAAAACCGCTATATGCATGTACCTGAGCTTAATCGTTTAGGTGCATCTATTCAAGTAGATGGTCATACGGCTGTGGTTAAAGGCGTCGAAAACTTTACGGCTGCACCGGTAATGGCGACTGATTTACGTGCGTCTATGTCACTGGTGATGGCGGCAGCAACGGCGGAAGGTGAAAGCTTAATCGACCGTATTTATCATATCGATCGTGGCTATGAGCATGTTGAAGAAAAACTGCGTGCGCTTGGGGTCAATATCGAACGTATCAATACTAACGACTAAACTAACAACTAAACCAGCGATTAAGCTTGATTGGCTTTATAAAGTTGAACGTTTGGTGTTATAAATTAAAAAATCCTCTTTAGTGGGGATACTCACTGCACATGGACACGATGTCATTATGACTGAAGCAAGCAATAGCCTACCAAATGATGGTTTATTAAACGAAGTAAATGATGAGTTCTTTGGCTTAACACTGGCCTTATCAAAGGGTCGTATTTTAGAAGAGACCATGCCACTGCTACGTGCAGCGGGTGTTGATCTTTTAGAAGATCCTGAAGCCTCGCGCAAACTTATTTTTCCAACCTCAAACCCAAATGTACGTGTATTAATCTTGCGTGCAAGCGACGTACCGACCTACGTCGAACACGGCGCGGCTGATTTTGGTGTAGCGGGTAAAGATGTGCTGCTTGAGCATGGCGCGAACCACGTGTATGAATTGCTTGATTTAAAAATTGCTCAATGCAAATTGATGACCGCTGGCGTAAAAGACGCACCACTGCCCAATCGTCGTCTGCGTATCGCGACCAAATATGTCAATGTAGCGCGCGCGTATTTTGCGAGCCAAGGTCAGCAAGTTGATGTTATCAAGCTTTACGGTTCAATGGAGCTTGCGCCATTGGTGGGCTTGGGCGATTTGATTGTCGATGTGGTTGATACGGGTAATACCCTACGCGCGAATGGACTTGAAGCACGCGATCATATTTGTGATGTGTCATCACGTCTTATCGTCAATCAAGTCAGCTATAAGCGCAAATTTGCGTTACTAGAACCCATTTTAGATAGCTTTAAAAACAGTATTGCCGATGCCTAGTAAACCGGTGCCAATCATTGGTAATATAAAGCATGATGATGCGAATTTTTAAACCAGTTTAGCAGGCTATGAGTGATATAGCGTGCTAAACTGGTTTTATTGTCTTAGCTTGCGAAAAAATAAAATCACCGTAAAATTTAGACAAGAAGACAGCCAGTAAGTCGCCATATTTGTGAATAATAAGCATACTTTAGTTATATTCACGCCGTTTATTTTCAGCAGTATTTTATGCTCAGATATAGGATTAGGTCATGCGCCAGTTAAGTACCCAAGATGCCGATTTTGACAATCAATTGACACAACTGCTTGCCTTTGAAACCGTCAATGATGCTGAATTATTGCATACCGTCGACGATATCATCGCACAAGTACGTGCGGATGGTGATAGCGTCGTATTGGCATTAACTCAGCAATTCGATCAGCATCCAGCGACAACGATGCAAGAGTTAGAGCTGTCTAAAGAAGCACTTGCCGATGCATTTGCCAATCTGGATGAGAATGTAAAAACGGCATTGACCACAGCAGCTACTCGGGTACAGACCTTCCATGAGCGTCAAGTACAAGAAACGTGGCAATATGAAGATGAGCTAGGCAATCGCTTAGGTCAAAAAGTCACGCCACTTGATCGTGTTGGCATTTATGTGCCGGGTGGTTTGGCATCTTATCCATCATCAGTATTGATGAATGCTATTCCTGCCAAAGTAGCTGGGGTTACTGAAGTTATCATGGTCGTACCAGCGCCGAAAGGGGTGCTCAATCCTTTGGTATTGGCAGCAGCACATTTGGCACAAGTTGACCGTGTCTTTACCATTGGCGGCGCACAGGCGGTAGCAGCTTTAGCCTACGGTACCGAAACCATTCCAGCGGTGGATAAAATCACAGGGCCGGGGAATAAGTATGTCGCGGCAGCCAAACGCGCAGTATTTGGACAAGTCGGCATTGATATGATTGCAGGCCCCTCAGAAGTGTTGGTATATGCAGAGGGTGAAGCGCAAGATCGAGCTGATTGGCTCGCGATGGATTTGTTGTCGCAAGCAGAGCACGACCGTATCGCTCAAGCTATCTTTGTGACGACCAGTGAAGAGCAGTTAAAAGAAGTCGAGTTAGAGATAGAAAGAGCACTCGCTGAGCTGCCAAAAGCAGATATCGCGCGTGACTCGCTGCAAAATCGTGGTGCACTTATCTTAGTGAAAGATCGTAGCGAGGGTATGGCACTGATTAATCGTATTGCCCCTGAGCATTTGGAGTTATCCGTTGATAACCCTGATGCATTGCTAGATGATATTCGTCATGCGGGTGCTATCTTTATGGGTCGTCACACGCCTGAGGCGATTGGCGATTACTGTGCAGGACCGAACCATGTGCTACCAACATCTGGTACTGCGCGCTTTTCTTCACCTTTAGGTGTCTATGACTTTCAGAAGAAATCATCAATTATTTATTGCAGTGAATCCGGCAGCAAGCCATTGGCTGAGACGGCTGATATTCTAGCGCAACGTGAGGACCTAGAAGCCCATGCGCGCTCAGCCCGTTATCGTTATCAGTAAGATATTTTGAGCGTCTTCATTTTTACTTTTGATAGATATTTTTAATAGTCTGTATGGCTAATTAGTAGGATAATTTATGAGTGAGTCAAAGATAGATACCAGACTTTGGTCATCTAAAGCACGCAACTTGTCACCTTATGTGCCGGGTGAACAGCCACAGCACGACAATTTATGCAAACTGAACACCAATGAAAACCCCTTTCCGCCGTCACCGAAAGTAGGCCAGGCAATCGCTAAGGTGTTAGAGAAGCAAGCGGAAGATTTGCGCTTGTATCCTGCACCCGAATCTGATGATTTGCGGGCGGCCTTAGCGCAGCTTTATAGTCTTGAGGCAAACCAAGTCTTTGTCGGTAACGGTTCAGACGAAGTGTTGGCGCTCGTCTTTGCCAGTTTTTTCCTAAAAGAGCGTCCTGTCTTAGCACCTGATATCAGCTATAGTTTTTATCCGGTTTATGCACAGACGTTTGGTGTCGATCTGATACAAATTCCTTTAGAAGAAGACTTTAGTGTCGATCCTGATGCGTATCGTCAGCCTTGTAGCGGTATCATCATCGCCAATCCTAATGCGCCAACCGGTTTACTGTTATCGCTTGATGACATTCGTAAGCTGGCGGGTGAACACTCAAATGCAGTGGTTGTGATTGATGAGGCGTATATTGATTTTGCTCAAAGCACTGAAAATAATCAAGATACGACGGTTTCAGCCATTAGCTTGATTAATGAGTTTGATAATATTCTAGTGACGCAAACTTTTTCAAAATCACGCTCGCTCGCCGGTCTGCGCGTCGGTATGGCTTTTGGCAATGTCTCATTGATTGAAGCATTAACACGTATGAAAAACAGCTTTAACAGTTTTCCACTCGATAAGCTGGCGCAAGCTGGGGCGACTGCTAGTGTGATAGATGTCGAGTATTTTGAGCAAATGCGTCAGCAGGTTATGGACTTGCGCGAATCACTGACTGCAGATTTAACGGCACTTGGTTATGACGTGCTGCCATCGCATGCCAATTTTGTCTTTGCCCGTCCTAAAGATGGCAATGCTAGCACGGTGGCTTCTGCCCTACGTGAACAAGGTATCATTGTCCGTCATTTTGACAAACCGCGTATCAATGAGTACTTACGCATTACCATTGGTACGCCAGTACAACATGAGCGCCTGATTGAGGCCTTAAAAACGCTACATGACTCTAACGATATCGCTGCGGGTTAATGCGTAATCTTTTGGTTAGCTCATAACGACGATAGCTGAATTGCCGCAATAAATATCGACAATAAAGCCTGCTCAACGTCACGTTGGCAGGCTTTATTTTTTATCATAGGGTCATATAAATCTTAATATCATTTACTAGCACTATTGTCAGCAAGGACTGAGAGCAAATTACCTACCTTATCGAGGCATTCTTGATATTCTGCATCGCAGTCGGAGGCAACCGTGATGCCACCACCTGCCCAGAGACTGACTTGTCTATCACCATTCAATGAATTGGTGGCTTGCAGGGTACGAATGAGCACATTCCATTGGCCACTACCATCAAAGTTCATATAGCCCATGGTGCCACAATAAGCACCGCGCGGTGCAGTTTCCAGTTCGGATATAATCTCAACCGCCCGTTTTTTGGGCGTCCCCGTGATAGAGCCTGCGGGCAAACTGCCAAACAATACAGCTAATGGATGAGTATCTGCCTTTAACTCAGCGGTGATGGTACTCACCATATGATGCACATTGCTAAAGGTCTCAATCGCAAATAATTGCGGCACTTTGACGCTACCAATTTTGGCGTATTTACCCAAATCATTGCGCAGTAAGTCGACGATCATGACGTTTTCGGCACGGTCTTTTTCGCTATCGATAAGCTGCTGTTTATAAGCATTGTCTTGTACAGTATTCAATCCGCGTGGCATCGTTCCTTTGATTGGTTTGGTACGAATATGATGTTTGCCAGTGTTCGTCTCTTTTGTAAAGGTAAAAAATAACTCAGGCGAGCAGCTTAGTAGCTCAAAATCACTTTCACCCTTATTTGCATGGCCCTCACGATCAAGATGACTGATTTGTAAGTACCCTGCAAAGGGAGCTTTGGTATTTCGATGTAGGGCAGGTAAGTAATCAACCAGTTTCGTTGCGCTACCATGATTAGTAATATTATTAAAAGTGCCTTGCCATGCTTGCGTCAGATTGATTTGATAACAGTCGCCTTGCTGTAGATACTGTTGAGTTTTTGCAAAAGCCCTTTGATAATCATTTTTATGCCAGCGCTCGTTCAATATTAATGGCGCCAACGGTGGCTCATTATCATGAGAGGGTTTGTTTCTACTAGATAGTTGATGCTCTAGCGTGTCTAAATACGATATAAGCGCTGATAGTGTGGCGTCTGTTGCTTCACTAGCAGTATTTAAACCTAGCGTATTTAGCCTCCAGCCATTTTCTTTATCTGATGGGGTGAGGTAGATATCGTAATGTCCCAAAATGGCACAAGGCTGCGTTGCTAGCTCAATATGTGCAGCTGGGCTAAGCTCATGAGCAGCGATATCGTAACCGATAAAGCCTATCAGACCATGATGATAACTTGGTTTTTCATTTAAATCGCTTACTGGTTCTGGGTTTTCATTATTAGCATCATAAGTTTGACTATAACTGATTAATTCATCTTGCCAGTCGTTATAACTCCTATAAGTGACAGTGATATCATTGTGAACGGCGTCACGGCAGGTTTTTCTGACTTGATAAAGGGCTGCTTGTTCGTTTGAATCTGGCGTGTTTTCAGCGCAACCATAAACAGACCAGCTGACTTTGGGGAGCAAGCCAATCACTGATCGGCCGTCATTATTGAGCCAAACCAATTGCCAGTTTGCTTCGGCCTGTTGTGCGATTAAATATTGCTGTAGCAGTGGCAGCAGTTCGGCAGCCGTTAGCCCACCAAAACGCCAGCTAGGTTGAGTAGCTGGCGATAGGGTAGAAACTGTCTGCTCAGTATTCTTATGATTTTTTACGGGCATAATTTACGCGTCAAACTTTTTGATAATTAAGGTGGCATTGGTACCGCCAAAGCCAAAGCTATTACTCATCAAGGTTTCGAGATTGGCGTCGCGTTTTTCGGTGACGATATCAAAGCCTTCAGCCGCAGGGTCTAAATTCTCAACATTAATACTTGGCGCAATGAAGCCTTCTTGTAGCATCAGTAAGCAATAGATTAATTCTTGCGCACCGACGGCACCCAAGCTATGACCGGTCATTGACTTGGTCGAGCTGATAGGCGGGACTTTGCTGACATCATTACCGAATACTTTAGCAATCGCTTTAAGCTCAGTGATATCACCTAGTGGCGTACTCGTACCGTGGCTATTGATATAATCGACGCTTTGTAAGCCCGCTTCGGCTAGTGCTTGCTGCATACAGCGTACTGCACCTTCACCGCTTGGTGCGACCATTTCTGCACCATCAGAGCTGGCCCCGTAGCCGACAATTTCAGCCAATATATTGGCACCGCGTGCTTGGGCATGCTCTAAGCTCTCAACAACAACCATCGCGCCACCAGCGGCAATGACAAAACCATCACGGTCTTTGTCATACGCTCTTGAGGCAAGTTGTGGCGTGTCATTATACTGAGTACTGACCGCACCCATGGCATCAAACATACATGACTGCGTCCAGTGTTCCGCTTCACTACCACCAGCGAGTACAATATCAGCTTTACCGAGCTGAATAAGCTCAGCGGCATGGCCGATACAGTGGGTTGAGGTCGCGCAAGCAGAGGCAAGAGAGTAGGAAACACCCTGAATTTTTAGCCCAGTGGCCAAGGCGGCGGATACCGAGCTGCCCATCGTTTTTGGTACCGCCATCGCACCGACACCGCGTAGACCTTTTTCACGCATCGCATCTATGGCATTGACGATATTTTCTGTCGATGCGCCGCCCGAGCTGGCTACGACACCCACACGTGGATTGCTATTGATAGTCTCAAGCGACAAGCCAGCGTGCTCGATTGCATTCAAGGCGCTAACATAGGCATAGAGGCTGGCATCACTAAAGAAGCGCTTTAATTTACGATCTATAGCGGAGGTGTCAAGTTCTGCTTTATCGATACTGCCACTAACGTGCGACTTAAATTCATGCTCAGCATAAGAGTCGTTAAATGTAATACCAGACTGCCCTTGCTTAAGAGCGGCAGTGACGGTGGCTAAATCATGTCCGATACAAGAGACAATCCCTGCTCCAGTGATAACAACGCGGCGCATATTCTATTCCTTATTAATAACGATTTTTGATAATTACCTTTAATAATCGCTTTTGAGTCCAACATTCTATTATGTAGCGGTTGGCATGGCTGTTTTTTGTAGCAATAGCCTGATGAAGACAGCCTAGAGGCTTAAATAACGACTATTTCTAACAAGTCTTTTAACCTATATAGGCCGCTTTCACAGGATTATTGCTTTTATCATAGAACCAAATCCATGATAAATAGTGGCCAGCTAATGCCTCAGCCTATGCCATATGATAACGTATCAAGGGTTCAAAATCTTTGGATAAGTGCAAAATAACGACAAAACATTGATTACGGTTAAAAGTAACTATCCCTGTCTGTTTTGCGATATGATAATCGTTGTTTTGGTCATTGAGACATGGCTATTTTTGTCCAAATAAAAGCAGGGTAGAGGGGTAGGAGAAGGTCGACAATTATAAATAAACCATACTTTTAGATACAAAATTTGTGAGCGCGATAACATTGTTCGCACTGACAGCCGTTTGCCTCATTGGCTAAAATGACCCATTCATTACTACTATAAAAAAACGACCAATCATCATATTAAGGACATCACGATGGCAAAGCGTAGCACTCTCTCTAAAGGCATCAACACTATTGGCTCTTTTACGCGCAATAATCTGGAGCGCATGGGTGCAGTGATTGACAGCATGAATGCAAAAACGGGTAAGCCAAGTCACTATAAAGCGGTAAATCTAGGCGATGAAGATTTTCAACAAGACCTATTCCGAGAACAAACCCTAAAGGCGACCCAGCAGTTATTGGGCACACGATTTGCGACTTATGGCAAGTATGCCAAAAAAGTAGTGCCGAATAGTTTATTCCAATCGACGGTTGACGGGGCATTTGCACAAATTGCTAAGCTTGCAGCCACTTGGAGCCAGATTGATTTGCCCAATGAGCATCGTTTTGCCAGCGTGGCGAGTTTAGACGATGAAGAGCGCTACGCATTGGCGACCGACATTGCCAATCAAAACCGTGCGCTTGCTACGATTGGTGGTTTGACTGGTTTGGCCGGACTACCAGGTTTGTTGGCTGATACTTTATGGCTATTGCTGGTCTCTTTGCGTACCGTTTATCAATTGGCGGCGGTTTATAATAAGCCGTTGACAGGTAAGCAAGGCGTGAAGATGGCGTACGAGCTGCTTGCCAATGCTGACCTCAGCAAGATGCAAGAAAAACAAGCGCTACTGGCGGGCATTGGTATTGGTAAAGGCTTACTGGATAATGCGCAAAGCAGCGGTTTACACAATGAGCTTAAAAATCTAGGTCTTAAAAATAAAAATGTGAACTTCTATGCTGAACAAGTAGACAATATTGCCAGTCAAGTAGGCATCGATCTTGATCAGATCAATTTGTCATGGATACGTCGTTTTTTACCAGGCACTGCGGTAATAGTAGGTATGCGTTATAATAGTCAGCTCATTGACGAGGTTATCGGGGTAGCGCAAGCAACCTTTGCTCCAGAAGCAAAACTTGCCAATCGTGCGATTACTGATGATAGCGGTAGCGAGGAAGAGGTAAGTAAAACCACCAGTAACGATGAGCAGAAAGAGCCAAAAGACCAAGACAGTAAAAAAGACAGCTCAGATAAATCGTCAGATAGCCAGCCAAAAAATACAGAGACGGACAAAGCAGCTGACCAACCAAAGAAGTAAATTGAAATAACGGTCCATATTTAAATGTAGCGATATTTTCTTGGCTGTCTTGAAAAACAAGATAATATCGCCATTTAATGGTCACGAACTGCCAAGCATTTATCTCTAAATATCTTTTATCGATAATGCTTGTGTTCATACTGCCTAAGTCTGCCAGCTTTACCGTATTTAACGTCTTGTTTTTCAGCTATTTTTTAGTGCAGAACAGATAAAGTGTTATAGTGGTAGGCTTAATGCATATATATCGAATGTTGTAAAGTAAAACCACTCATAAGTGGTTGAATTAGCAGCAACAACTCTTTATAATATACTGTCCTAAAAATGGGTGTGCCGAAATCTGCGAATTGCGTCAGATCGATGGTGCATTGCCCCATTTTTTTGTTTTATACCAAACGGGAGAAGGATGCCTCATGGCAACAACTAACCAATTGATTCGCAAGGGTCGCAAAACCATCAAGGAAAAGTCAAAAGTTCCTGCGTTGCAAGCGTGCCCACAACGTCGCGGTGTATGTACTCGTGTATATACTACCACGCCTAAAAAACCTAACTCAGCCATGCGTAAAGTATGTCGTGTACGTTTGACTTCAGGCTATGAAGTATCAAGCTACATCGGCGGCGAAGGTCATAACCTACAAGAGCACAGTGTTGTTCTTATCCGTGGTGGTCGTGTAAAAGATCTACCAGGTGTACGTTATCATACCGTTCGCGGTGCACTAGATTGCGCAGGCGTTAAAGACCGTAGACAAGGTCGCTCTAAATATGGTGCCAAGAAGCCTAAAGCTTAATATTAGCTTAGCTTATTTGCATTACCCAATAACTGTGCATGGGTTCGGTGTCAGCGGTAGTATTGGTTAATATAAATTATTTTATATCGACTGGTTACTCGCAAACATACCACCATGCAGTAAGGCTAACTGACAACTCATCACCCTGTCCTATTATGACAAGTATGATGTTGTGAATGTTGGACACTCCTGAAGACAAGGAAATTTATTATGCCAAGACGTCGCGTCGTTGCTACCCGTGAGATCCTACCGGATCCTAAGTTTGGTAGCCAAACTGTTGCAAAATTCATCAACCATGTAATGAGTGATGGTAAAAAATCTACTGCTGAGCGTATCGTTTACGGTGCTCTTGAGACAGTAAGTGAAAAGCGTAAGATTGAAGATCCAGTCTCTTTCTTCGAAGAAGTTTTAGAGAATGTACGCCCAATGGTAGAAGTAAAAGCTCGCCGTGTTGGTGGTGCTACCTACCAAGTACCAATGGAAGTACGCCCCTCCCGTCGTACTGCCTTGGCTATGCGTTGGTTAGCTGAAGCTGCTGCAAAGCGTTCTGAAAAATCTATGGCTTTACGTTTGGCTGGCGAATTGAATGATGCCGCTGATGGTAAAGGTAACGCTATGAAGAAACGTGACGAAGTTCACCGTATGGCAGATGCTAACAAAGCGTTCTCTCATTACCGTTTCTAAGCTATTTTTTAGACTACCTATCAAGAGTAGTTTTAAAGAAATAGCTGATGCTAGTTAATTAATTATTTATTCTATTGATTGCCGTCATCCTCATCAGATTATTGATATTTTTTCATCGTAAGATAATAAAATACTCACATAATCTGGATGGCGGACATCTGTCAAGATGCTGTCCTGAAAAGGATACTGTTCTTTATAGACAGCATCCCAAATTTGATGCCGCACTATTCTAAGTATTTGCTCTTTTTTTGTCCGTATTAGGCCCAATAATCAGTAAGTAATATTACGAAGCTGACTGCTTTGTCATAGAGTATGAGGTAGAGATACAACACATTAATATATACACGAATTTCCCTAGGAAAACACTATGGCTCGTAAAACTCCCCTAAAACGCTATCGCAATATTGGCATTTCTGCGCACATTGATGCTGGTAAAACGACCACGACAGAGCGTGTCTTATTCTATACCGGCGTTAGCCACAAGCTTGGTGAAGTTCATGATGGCGCAGCCACCATGGATTGGATGGAGCAAGAACAAGAGCGCGGTATTACTATTACTTCTGCGGCGACGACTTGCTTTTGGTCAGGTATGGCAAAGCAGTTTGACGAACATCGTATCAACATTATTGACACCCCAGGTCACGTTGATTTCACGATCGAAGTTGAACGTTCTATGCGTGTACTTGATGGCGCTTGCATGGTTTACTGTGCAGTAGGCGGCGTTCAGCCACAGTCTGAGACCGTATGGCGTCAGGCAAACAAATATAAAGTTCCACGTCTTGCATTTGTAAACAAAATGGATCGCGTTGGCGCTGATTTTTATCGTGTTATTGAGCAAATCAAAACTCGTCTAGGTGGCAACCCTGTACCATTGGTTATTCCAATTGGTAAAGAAGACGACTTCGAAGGCGTTGTTGATCTTGTGACTATGAAAGCTCTATATTGGGATGAAGCGTCTCAAGGTATGGAATTTGAAGAGCGCGAAATCCCAGCTGAACTACAAGAAAAAGCGGAAGAGTATCGCGAACATCTTGTAGAAAATGCCGCTGAAGCATCAGAAGAACTCATGAATGAGTATCTTGAAAACGGTGAATTGTCTGTAGAGCAAATCAATGCTGCTATTCGTCAGTTGACTATTGATAATCAAATCATTCCACTACTTTGTGGTACTGCCTTTAAAAACAAAGGTGTACAAAAGATGTTGGATGCGGTTATTCAGTATCTGCCTGCGCCAATGGATGTACCAGCTATCCGCGGTATTCTTGATGACAAAGAAGAAAGTGAAGGCACTCGTGAAGCATCAGACGAAGCCCCATTCTCAGCTTTAGCATTCAAAATCATGAATGATAAGTTCGTTGGTAACTTAACCTTCGTTCGTGTTTATTCAGGTGTTTTGACGCAAGGTAGCAGTGTCTATAACCCAGTTAAAATGAAGCGTGAGCGCGTTGGTCGTATCGTACAGATGATGGCGAACTCTCAAGAAGAGCTTGCAGAAATTCGTACTGGTGATATCGCAGCATTGGTTGGCATGAAAGATGTGACGACTGGTGATACGCTATGTGATGAGCAAAATGTTATCACGCTTGAGCGTATGGAATTCCCAGATCCAGTTATCAGTCTTGCCGTTGAACCTAAGACCAAAGCTGACCAAGAAAGAATGTCTATCGCTTTAGGTCGTTTGGCCAAAGAAGATCCATCGTTCCGTGTACATACTGACGAAGAATCTGGTCAGACGATCATCAGTGGTATGGGTGAGCTGCATCTAGAGATTCTAGTTGACCGTATGAAGCGTGAGTTTAACGTTGAAGCCAATATCGGTGCGCCGCAGGTTGCTTATCGTGAGACGATTCGTGAGACGGTTGAGCAAGAAGGCAAATTCGTACGTCAAACAGGTGGTCGTGGTAAATTTGGTCACGTTTGGTTACGTCTTGAGCCTATGGATCCAGCGGGCGACGTTCTATATGAATTCGCTGAAGAAGTGGTTGGTGGTACGGTACCAAAAGAATTCCACGGTGCGGTTGATAAAGGTATTCAAGAGCGCATGAAAAACGGCGTACTTGCTGGCTATCCAATCGTTGGCGTAAAAGCGACATTGTATGACGGTTCTTACCATGACGTTGACTCGGATGAGCTATCATTTAAAATGGCTGGTTCTATCGCTTTCAAAAAAGGCTTCATGGCAGCAAACCCTGCACTACTTGAGCCAGTGATGAAAGTTGAAGTTGAGACCCCTGAAGATTACATGGGCGACATCATGGGCGATTTAAACCGTCGTCGTGGTATGGTTCAAGGTATGGAAGATTTACCTGGTGGTACTAAGCAGATTCGTGCAGAAGTCCCATTAGCGGAAATGTTTGGCTATGCCACACAGATGCGCTCAATGTCTCAAGGCCGTGCAACATACTCAATGGAATTCCAAAAGTACGCTGAGATTCCAAAATCAGTGGCCGCTGACATCATCTCTAAGTTCAACTCTAAAGATGGCGACGAGTAAATAATCGTTATTTAATAATGACAATATAGGGCATATCTTTATATTGTCATTGAAGAATACGCCAATAATTGGTTAAAAGACTTGTTATTGGCCGTGATTTTCTTATAATATCTGCACATTAGTATGTGCACCCTTTTAACAATTATCTTAATGTGGTCAGGATTGTCTCAACTACTGTATTTATCATAGTTGAACACTGCCCCCAAAAAAAGAGGAAATACCCATGGCAAAGGCCAAGTTTGAACGCAGCAAGCCACACGTCAACGTCGGTACCATCGGACACGTTGACCACGGTAAAACCACACTAACCGCCGCTATCGCAACCGTAGCAGCAATCACCTCAGGTGGCGAAGCCAAAGACTACGCGTCTATTGACTCAGCCCCAGAAGAAAAAGCACGTGGCATCACCATCAACACCTCACACGTAGAATATGACACCCCATCACGTCACTACGCCCACGTCGATTGCCCAGGTCACGCCGATTATGTTAAAAACATGATCACCGGTGCAGCCCAAATGGACGGTGCAATCCTAGTCGTATCAGCGACCGATGGCCCAATGCCACAAACCCGTGAGCACATCCTGCTATCACGTCAGGTTGGCGTACCATACATCGTCGTATTCATGAACAAGTGCGACGTTGTTGACGACGAAGAACTGCTTGAACTCGTAGAAATGGAAGTTCGTGAATTACTAAGCGACTATGACTTCCCAGGTGATGACACCCCAATCATCCATGGTTCTGCTACTGAAGCCCTAAAAGGCTCACAAGAAAAATACGGCCAACCAGCCGTCGTAGAACTATTAAACGTACTAGACACCTACATCCCAGAGCCAGAGCGTGACATCGACAAAGCATTCCTAATGCCAATCGAAGACGTCTTCTCAATCTCAGGTCGTGGTACTGTTGTGACTGGTCGTGTTGAATCTGGTATCGTTAAAGTTGGTGACGAGATTGAAATCGTCGGTATTCGTGACACTCAAAAAACCACCTGTACGGGTGTAGAGATGTTCCGTAAACTGCTTGACGAAGGTCGTGCAGGCGAAAACTGTGGCGTACTACTACGTGGTACTAAGCGTGAAGACGTACAACGTGGTCAAGTACTTGCTAAGCCAGGTTCAATCACTCCTCACACCAAGTTTGACGCTGAAGTTTATGTATTGTCAAAAGAAGAGGGTGGTCGTCACACACCATTCCTAAACGGCTATCGTCCACAGTTCTACTTCCGTACCACTGACGTAACTGGCGCAATCCAATTACAAGACGGTACTGAAATGGTTATGCCTGGTGATAACGTTGAGATGGGCGTAGAGCTTATCCACCCAATCGCTATGGACAAAGGTCTTCGCTTCGCTATTCGTGAAGGCGGCCGTACGGTAGGCGCTGGTGTTGTTGCTAACGTATTGAACTAAGATTTAACCTATCAGAGTCATCTGAGACAGTTGATCAGTTCGTGAAAAGCCATCCTTGAGAAAGGGTGGCTTTTTTTTGGATTTATACGACTATTCTTTATAATGGTGATAGCGTTTAAAATTAGATACGGCATCAGTTCTATCTTCTATTGTAATATGGCGCTTGCCTTGTTATATTAACGCAGCTTTGTACGAAGTCTCTTGGATGAAAGGCACACTTCTTCATCAAATAAAACTGACTAAAATGTACAATTTTACCGCTAAAGGCTTGCATTCTATGCTGAATATTGTATAATGCTGTCCTTTACACCCATAGGCGATTGGCTCAATTGGTAGAGCATCGGTCTCCAAAACCGAGGGTTGTAGGTTCGAGTCCTACATCGCCTGCCATCTTCTTATCACATCTTTGTTGTCTCCCACCATCTCCGAAGCGAGTTCTTTATGAGCAATAATCAAGATAACCTCGAGACTAAGTTATCTGATGCCAAGGCGGGTACTGGTGGAATGCTGTCTAAAGGTCAGCACATCTCAGCAGGTAATCAAACAACTGCTGTTGAAGTGGCCAAGACTGGCTCAGCAAAAGATGTGGTTTTGTGGCTACTTGCCGCAGTAGTATTAATTGGCGCGACGTTAGTTAACCAATATTTACCTGGCTATTGGCAGCCTGCCAATGATGTCTGGGTACGTATCGGTCTTATTGTCGCCCTTATCGTATTGGCATTAGTATGCTTGGCATTAACGCATCAAGGCCGCGCTTTTAAAATATTATTAAAAGACGCCGCCGTTGAGCTACGCCGAGTGACGTGGCCGGGCAAAGACGAAACCTTTCAATACACATGGCAAACCATTGTCATGATTGCGATTGTTGGGTTTTTTGTTTGGTTGCTAGATAACTTCTTTAATTGGTTCGTTGGGATATTTATTGGTTAAATAGTCTAGGATTTGGCGCATATCGTGCATTACGAATAGCGAGTATCTTGCTTGTTTAACTCAAATTTTATTTATAACGACTTACTTACAATGATCAGGAGCGTGATATGCGTTGGTATATTGTCCAAGCGTTTTCAGGATATGAAAAACAAGTACAACGTTCATTAACTGATCGTATCAATCGTAGTGACTTTGCTGAGTCATTCGGTGATGTATTGGTGCCTACGGAAGAAGTCGTCGAAATGAAAGACGGCAAAAAGCGTAAGAGCGAGCGTAAGTTTTTTCCAGGATATGTATTGATCCAAATGGAGATGAACGACAATACTTGGCACATCGTAAAAGACTGTCCACGTATTATGGGTTTCATTGGTGGTACACCTGAGACGCCAGCGCCTATTACGCAAGTAGAAGCCGATCGCATTCTAAACCGTTTGAATCAGACTGAAACTGACCCACGTCCTAAGACGCTATTTGAGCCGGGCGAAGAGTTGTTGGTTATCGATGGTCCATTTACTGACTTTAAAGGGTTGGTTGAAAAGGTGGATTATGAGAAGTCTAAATTGCATTTAACAGTAAACGTATTTAATCGACCGACTCAGGTTGAGCTTGAGTTTAGTAAAGTTGAAAAATTAGACTAAACCTGCAAAAAATTTATCAACCGGGGAGCTGTTAGTCAATAAGGGTTATACCGTATTGATTTGGCGCTATTACCCATAAAGGAGAGTATCTCATGGCTAAGAAGATTGATGGTTACATCAAACTGCAAGTGCCTGCAGGCAAAGCAAACCCTTCACCACCGATTGGTCCAGCATTGGGTCAAAAAGGCGTGAACATCATGGCGTTCTGTAAAGAATTTAACGCTGCGACCTCAAATCAAGAGCCGGGTCTACCGATTCCTACTGAGATCACTGTGTACAGCGATAAGTCTTTTACCTTCATCATGAAGTCACCACCAGCGGCATACTTACTACGTAAGGCTGCTGGTATCGCTAAAGGTTCTGGTACACCAAACACCGCTAAAGTCGGTAAAGTGGACCGTGCTCAGTTAGAAGACATCGTTAAGACTAAAGACGCAGATTTAACGGCTGCTGATCTTGATGCTGCTGTTCGTACCATCGCTGGTACTGCACGTTCAATGGGTATTACCGTGGAGGGTGTGTAAATGAGTAAACTTACTAAGCGTCAAAAATTAATTGCTGAGCGTGTAGAAAACGAAAAGTTATACACTCTTGAAGAAGCGGTTCAAATCCTAAACGATTTGCCAGCTCTTAAATTCAAAGAGTCTATCGACATCGCAGTAAACTTGGGCGTTGACCCACGTAAATCTGACCAAGTCGTTCGTGGCGCTACCAACCTACCTGCTGGTACTGGTAAAACCAAACGCGTTGCGGTATTTGCTCAAGGTGCTGCTGCTGAAGCCGCTAAAGAAGCGGGTGCTGACATCGTTGGTATGGATGATTTAGCGGATCAAATCAAAGCCGGTAACATGGACTTTGACGTGGTCATCGCGGCTCCTGATGCGATGCGTGTCGTCGGTCAGTTAGGTACTATCCTAGGCCCACGTGGTCTAATGCCTAACCCAAAAGTTGGTACGGTAACGCCTAACGTTGCTGAAGCTGTGGCTAATGCGAAAGCGGGTCAAGCACAGTATCGTGTTGATAAAGCGGGTATTATCCATACCACTATCGGTCAAGTTGGCTTTACTGCTGAGCAAGTTATAGAAAACGCTCAAGCATTGCTATCTGATCTAAAACGCGCTAAGCCTGCTACGTCTAAAGGTACTTTCATTAAGAAAATCACCTTGTCTAGCACCATGGGCCCAGGTATCACGATTGATCCTGTTCCATATCGTGTTGCTAAATAATTTTACTGCATAAAGAATTACTCATGATTCAACAGTTTTGAAGCATGAACACACTATTTTAAAGAATTAGGTCAGCGTAGCAAACGCTATGCTGTCTAAGACCGTAGGTAGAAAGCGGTTTCGCGTTATTAGTTTTAATCTTCGGATTATTAATAATAGCAACGAGCTGCTTTTGTTAATCGACGACAGATGAAAATCTCAGTTGTCCTACGCAGACGGTGACCCACCCAGTTGTTGATAAGAGCCGATAGGGCAACCTATCACTTGATGTCATTCTGATAACGGTGCCGTAATCAGTCGTTATGAGTGAATTCTTTATAGAATTTATAAATAACGTGTCGTATCAAGTCAATCTTAGTATGAATTAGATTGATAAGATTAAAGGAGTCAACTTATGGCATTAACGCTAGAGCAAAAACAACAAGTTGTGGCTGAAGTGTCTGAAGTTGCTGCTAATGCTTACTCAGCAGTAGCTGCCGAGTATCACGGAATTGGCGTTGCTAAGCTCACTCAGCTTCGCGAACAAGCTCGTGATAAAGGTGTTGTTTTGAAAGTGGTAAAAAATACCCTTGCAAAACGCGCTTTTGAAGGCACTAAGTTTGAGAGCATGTCAGACCGTATGACTGGTCCACTACTTTTGGCTTTCTCTATGGAAGATTTGGGATCTGCAGCACGAGTCGTTTTCGACTTTAGCAAAGATAACAAAGCTTTAGAGACCAAATTAGTATCAGTCGGTGGTGAAGTTTATGGTCCAGAAGAGCTAGAGCGCGTATCGAAGCTACCAACTCGCGACGAAGCAATCTCTATCTTGATGGCTACTATGAATGCACCAGTGACCAAGCTTGTCCAGACTATGAACGCTGTTCCTGGCAAGTTCGTTCGCACTGTAGCGGCAATCAAAGACGCAAAAGAAGCTGCTTAATTGCTTGTTTTAACGTAACTTTAACATCGCTAATTTTGGTTGAATTTTATTGCCACATTCGGCAATCAATCAAAGCGATATTAGAATCAATTAATTTTTATCAGATAACGGAGAGTTCTCATGGCACTATCTAAAGATGACGTGTTAAATGCAATCGCTGAAATGTCAGTAATGGATATCGTTGAATTAATCAGCGACATGGAAGAAAAATTCGGCGTAACAGCTGCTGTTGCTGCTGCACCTGCTGCTGCTGGTCCTGCTGCTGCTGCTGCTGAAGAAAAAGACGAATTTGACGTAGTTCTTGCTAGCTTTGGCGAGAAGAAAGTTGGCGTAATTAAAGCCGTACGTGAAGCAACTGGTCTTGGCCTAAAAGAAGCGAAAGATTTGGTTGAAAGCGCTCCAGCTCCAATCAAAGAAGGCGCATCTAAAGCTGAAGCTGAAGAGTTGAAAAAGAAACTTGAAGAAGCTGGTGCAACTGTTGAACTAAAATAAGCTGAGCTTATCTTAGTGTTGTACAAAAAAAGCTGGTAATGCCTTGCATTGCCAGCTTTTTTTTATTATAATTCGTAGCTTGACCTTTTGTGTCTGCCAACAGTCGTATGCAACATCACGGTGGATACCCATCAAAAGGACAGACGATAGCTATGCAAATAAACACAGTGCAAGCACACATACCAGTTTTTGAAATCAGTTAATATCAGCTAAACGTCCATAGATGTTTGGCATTTTTTTGTGTCTGCATGCTTTCCCATTAACACTATAGTTTATACTGATTCTAAAAGTTATAGCTACCCCAATTATTAATCCTGAAAAGCTGTTGATCTTAGGTTGTCCATTTAGCATGGTTTTACTGTCAGTAGGTAGGCTCATAGACGGTAGATATTAGCGACGATATTGATTTTGATAGCAAGTGGTTTAGCATGACTCGAATAGAAGTTATTTCTTCTCAAGAATATTGGTAAATTTGGCCTTTTAGGCAATTGAATATAGATTGGCTGATATTGAAATTGTCGTTCTAAGGCATCATATAGAGTGGCTTAGATACCGATTATAAGATTAGAGCAACTTGTGAGATTAAAGGCAGTTATAAGATTGAATACAGTGTCATAGATACCGATTATAAGATTAGAGCAACTTGTGAGATTAAAGGCAGTTATAAGATTGAATACAGTGTCATAGTGACGCACTGCTGAAGCACATACCACTGTATCACCTGTACTAATGGATAAACAGTCACTAGCTAAGTATTAACACCCGTTTTATATTATCGTTTACGTTGTCAAGTTTGCATAATATTAATATTAAATAGTATTGATGCAAGCTGGCCACGCTTTCAATTCGTTTCCACGTTTACTGTAAGGACTCTCGATGGCATATTCTTATACTGAAAAAAAGCGTATTCGCAAAAGTTTTGCTGAATTGCCCACTGTGATGGACATTCCCTATTTGCTGTCTATTCAAGTAGATTCCTACGAGCAATTTTTGCAAGAGCATAAAAAACCAAAAGCTCGTGAGAATAGTGGCTTGCAAGCTGCGTATTCCTCTATTTTCCCAATTGAGAGTCACTCTGGTAACGCAGAGCTACAATTCGTTGAATATTACTTAGGTACACCTGAATTTGACGAGCGTGAGTGTATCCTGCGTGGCTCAACGTTTGCAGCGCCTATGCGTGTCAAAATCCGTCTGATTATCAAAGATAAAGACAGCAAAGACAAAGACAGCAAAGCGGCAATCAAAGATATCCGTGAGCAAAGCGTCTATATGGGCGAGATGCCTTTGATGACCCAAAATGGTACCTTTATTATTAATGGTACTGAGCGAGTTATCGTGTCTCAGCTGCATCGCTCTCCTGGCGTTTTCTTTGATCATGATAAAGGTAAGTCACATTCAAGCGGTAAAGTGCTATATAACGCCCGTATTATCCCTTACCGTGGTTCATGGCTTGACTTTGAATTCGATGCCAAAGATCTAGTCTTTGCTCATATTGACCGTCGTCGTAAGCTATTAGCGTCTATTATTCTTCGTGCATTGGGTTTGAGTACCTCTGAAATCTTAGATTTGTTCTTTGATAAAGTAGCCGTTTATAAGGGCGAAGAGCAGTTTGAGATTGATCTGGTTGCTGACCGCTTACGTGGTGAGATGGCACAGTTCGACATCGTATCACCTGAAGGTGAGGTTATTGTAGAGCAAGGCAAGCGTATCAACGCCCGCCGTATCCGTCAGCTTGAAGAAGCGGGTATGACTAAAATCTCTATCCCTGATGAGTACTTATATGAGCGTATCTTGGCCGAAGACATCGTCGTTAACGATGAAGTTATTGCCAAAGCCAATACGTTAATTGACCATGAATTATTGGTTAAATTAAGCGCGTTTGAAGCCAGTGAGTCTATCAAAGAGTTCAGCATTCTGTTCACCAATGATATCGATCAAGGCAGTTATATTGCCGATACGCTACGTGCAGATAGCACCTCAAGCCGTGAAGAAGCATTGATTGAGATCTATAAAGTCATGCGTCCAGGTGAGCCACCAACGGTTGAGACCGCTGAGAAGCTATTTGATAGTATGTTCTTTAACGCTGATCGTTATGATTTATCTAATGTCGGTCGTATGAAGTTCAACCGCCGTCTTGGTCTTGATTTTGTAGATACCGATGATGCTGATATTCAGCGTGAACGTAGCGTATTAACCAATGCCGATATCGTTAACGTCCTAAAAGAATTGATTGAAATTCGTAATGGTCGCGGCGAAGTCGATGATATTGACCATCTAGGTAACCGCCGTATTCGTTCAGTAGGCGAAATGGCAGAAAACCAATTCCGTGTTGGTTTAGTACGTGTTGAGCGTGCGGTCAAAGAGCGTTTAAGCTCGGCGGAATCTGATAACTTGTCGCCACAAGATTTGATTAACTCAAAGCCAGTAGCGGCTGCGGTAAAAGAATTCTTTGGTTCAAGTCAGTTGTCACAGTTTATGGATCAGAATAACCCGTTGTCAGAAGTGACCCATAAACGTCGCGTATCTGCATTAGGGCCCGGTGGTCTGACCCGTGAACGTGCAGGCTTTGAAGTACGTGACGTACATGATACCCATTATGGCCGTGTATGTCCGATTGAGACTCCTGAAGGTCCAAACATTGGTTTGATTAACTCATTAGCGACCTTTGCAAAGACCAACAGCTTTGGCTTCTTAGAAACGCCTTATCGCCGTGTGGTTGATGGTAAAGTAACGGACGTTATTGAGTATCTATCAGCGATTGAAGAAGTAGGTACGGTCATTGCACAGGCTGATTCACCAGTAACCGCAGAAGGCGCATTATCTGATGAAATGGTCAGTGTGCGTAGCTACGGTGAATTCGTCCGCATGCCGCCAGAAAAAGTGACGCATATGGATGTGTCGCCAAGTCAGGTCGTATCGGTCGCAGCAGGTTTGATTCCGTTCCTAGAGCATGATGATGCTAACCGTGCCTTGATGGGTTCGAACATGCAGCGTCAGGCTGTTCCTACGCTACGTGCTGATAAGCCGTTAGTAGGTACGGGTATGGAGCGTCACGTTGCGCGTGATTCTGGTGTTTGTGTCATCGCTAAGCGTGGCGGTGTGATCGAAGACGTTGATGCCTCACGTGTCGTTGTTCGTGTGAATGAAGATGAGATGATCGCTGGCGAAGCCGGTATTGATATCTATAACCTCGTTAAATACACGCGCTCAAACCAAAACACGTGTATCAACCAACGCGTCATCGTCAACCAAGGTGATGCTATTGCTGTAGGTGATATCTTAGCTGATGGTCCTTCTACGGATCTTGGTGAGCTTGCATTGGGTCAGAACATTCGCATCGCATTTATGCCGTGGAATGGTTACAACTTCGAAGATTCGATCTTGTTATCTGAAAAAGTGGTAAAAGAAGATCGTTTCACCACGATTCATATTCAAGAATTGACGTGTGTGGCACGTGATACCAAGCTTGGCACAGAAGAGATCACTGCGGATATTCCAAACGTTGGTGAAGCGGCGCTATCAAGTCTTGATGAAGCTGGTATCGTTTATATCGGTGCTGAAGTGGACGCTGGTGATATTTTAGTTGGTAAAGTCACGCCAAAAGGTGAGACGCAACTGACGCCAGAAGAGAAATTACTACGGGCTATCTTTGGTGAAAAAGCGGCTGATGTGAAAGACACCTCATTGCGTGTTCCAACATCAAGCAAAGGTACGGTCATCGACGTACAGGTCTTTACCCGTGATGGCGTCGAAAAAGATGCGCGCGCAAGAGCGATTGAAAAATCGCAGCTTGATAGCTATCGTAAAGATTTAAAAGAAGAGCTACGTATCTTTGAAGAAGCAGCACGTGGTCGTATTGGTAATCTATTAGATGGCCAAAAAGTCAGTGGTGGTTCGGGTCTAAAAGCCGGTACGGTTATGGCATTGGCTGATATGAAAGACATGAGCCTTGAGACCTTGCTTGATATCCAGCCGGTTGAAGAAGAAATCTCTGAGCGTCTCACGCAGATTGCCGATTACTTAGTCGATAAGCAAAAAGATATCGATGTTAAATTTGCTGAGAAAAAACGCAAATTGACCGCTGGTGACGACTTGCAACATGGCGTACAAAAAATTGTTAAGGTATATCTAGCGGTTAAGCGTCGTATTCAGCCTGGTGATAAGATGGCTGGTCGTCATGGTAACAAAGGTGTTGTATCGCGCATTATGCCGGTTGAAGACATGCCTTATGACGAGCATGGCAACACAGTTGACATTGTACTGAACCCACTTGGTGTTCCATCGCGTATGAACATCGGTCAGGTGCTAGAGACGCATTTGGGTATGGCGGCGAAAGGTTTGGGTGAGAAGATTGATGGCATGCTGAAAGCACAAGCTGCGATGAAAGACTTACGTGAATTCTTAGACCAAATTTATAACAAAGTGGGCGGCGAGCAAGTCGATCTTGATAGCTTGTCTGACGACGATATCATGGCATTGGCAGACAACTTGCGTGGCGGTGTACCGATGGGCACAGCAGTATTTGATGGTGCGCATGAGCATCAAGTCAAAGACTTGCTAGAGCTTGCTGGTCTAGCTAGAAACGGTCAGCAGACATTGTATGATGGTCGTACCGGTCAGAAGTTTGATCGTCAAGTAACGGTCGGTTATATGTATATGCTGAAACTTAACCATTTGGTTGATGACAAAATGCATGCACGTTCTACCGGTTCTTACTCACTAGTAACGCAGCAGCCACTCGGTGGTAAAGCACAGTTTGGTGGTCAGCGCTTCGGTGAGATGGAAGTTTGGGCACTAGAAGCATATGGCGCGACTTATACCTTGCAAGAAATGCTAACGGTGAAGTCGGATGACGTTGAAGGCCGTACCCGTATGTACAAAAACATCGTCGATGGTGAGCAATATATGGATCCAGGTATGCCTGAATCGTTTAACGTCTTGACCAAAGAAATCAAATCACTGGGTATCAATATTGAGTTAAAGCAAACCCATTAAGCACGGCTGACAGAAGCTACCTTTAACATAGCTTTAGTTAATTATTATTCTTAGTGGTCAATCTAGAAGCAGTACGCGGATAGCTGCTGCTTTTAGTGATTTGTCTCAACCCTATTCATTGCCTTCATTCATCTTATTTGCGTCAATAGCACGCCATCAGATGATTATAAAGATAACGGAGAAGCAACTTGAAAGATTTACTCGATATCATGCAAAGCCCTACCGGCAACGGTAATCAAGAGTTTGATAGCATCCAAATTACGTTGGCCTCACCTGATGTGATCAAGTCATGGTCGCATGGTGAAGTGAAAAAGCCTGAAACCATTAACTATCGTACATTTAAACCTGAGCGTGATGGTCTCTTTTGTGCCAAAATATTTGGCCCAGTAAAAGACTTTGAATGTCTATGTGGTAAGTACAAACGCCGTAAATTCCAAGGCGTTATCTGTGAAAAATGTGGCGTTGAAGTCACGACCGCCAAAGTTCGTCGCGACCGCATGGGTCATATCGACCTAGCCAGTCCTGTGGCGCATATTTGGTTCTTAAAATCATTACCAAGCCGCATCGGTCTATTGTTAGACATGACGCTGCGTGATATTGAGCGTGTGCTTTATTTTGAAAGCTATATTGTCACAGAACCTGGTCTGACTTCTCTAGAGAAGTATCAATTGCTTGATGATGAAGATTATTACAGAGCACTTGAAGAGTTTGGTGATGAGTTCACAGCCAAAATGGGTGCAGAAGCCGTTCAAGACCTATTAAAAGACATCGATTTAGATTTAGAAATCGATGAGCTGCGTGAAGCGATTCCACAAACAGGTTCTGAAACTAAGCTTAAAAAGATGTCTAAGCGTCTTAAGCTATTAGAAGCATTCCGTGATTCTAATAACAAGCCTGAGTGGATGGTAATGAATATCTTACCAGTCTTACCACCAGACTTGCGCCCGCTAGTACCACTAGAAGGCGGCCGTTTTGCGACATCAGATCTAAACGATTTATATCGCCGCGTCATCAACCGTAATAACCGTCTTAAGCGTCTATTAGAGCTAAGCGCCCCTGATATCATCGTGCGTAACGAAAAACGTATGTTGCAAGAATCAGTCGATGCGCTACTCGATAATGGTCGTCGCGGTCGTGCGATTACCGGTAGTAATAAGCGTCCATTGAAATCTTTGGCAGATATGATCAAAGGTAAGCAAGGTCGTTTCCGTCAAAACTTATTGGGTAAGCGTGTCGATTATTCTGGCCGTTCGGTCATCGTTGTCGGCCCTACGCTACGTCTACATCAGTGTGGTCTACCGAAGAAGATGGCACTTGAGCTATTCAAGCCATTTACTTATAACAAACTATTGTCTCATGGTTTGGCAACGACGATTAAAGCTGCTAAAAAGATGGTTGAGCGTGAAGAACCGCAAGTGTGGGATATGTTGGCCATGGTTATCCGTGAGCATCCAGTGCTCTTGAACCGTGCACCAACGCTTCACCGTTTGGGTCTACAAGCGTTCGAGCCAGTACTAATCGAAGGTAAAGCCATCCAGCTGCATCCACTCGTTTGTACCGCATTCAACGCCGATTTCGATGGTGACCAAATGGCAGTTCACGTGCCATTGACGCTAGAAGCTCAGCTTGAGTCACGTGCTTTGATGATGTCGACCAACAATATCTTGTCGCCTGCGAACGGTGATCCAATCATCGTACCGTCACAGGATGTGGTACTTGGTTTGTATTATATTAGCCGTTCATCAGTAAATGCCAAAGGCGAAGGCATGATTTTTGCCACGGTCAATGAAGCATTGCGTGCGATTGGCTCAAACGATTTACATGTGAACGCCAAAATTAAAGTTCGTGTGACTGAAACGCATTTTGATGAAGAAGGCAACGAGACCAAAGAGATCAGTATCAAAGACACGGTTGCTGGCCGTTTGCTTATCTGGAACATCATGCCTAAAGGTATGACGTTTGATGAGTGTAACCAAGAGATGACGAAGAAAAACATCTCTAAATTGATCAACTCTTGCTATCGTAAAGTAGGTGTTAAAGACAGTGTTATGTTTGCTGACCAATTGATGTATCTAGGTTTTGCGCAAGCAACGCTATCTGGTGTGTCTATCGGTTTGGATGACATGGTTATTCCGCCAAGCAAAAAGCAAATTATCGAAGTTGCTGAAGGCGAAGTGCGCGAGATTGAAGATCAGTTCGAGCAAGGTTTTGTGACCGCTGGTGAGCGTTATAACAAAGTGGTCGACATCTGGTCACGTACCAATGACAAAGTCGCGAAAGCGATGATGGATAACTTGGCAACGGATAAAGTGATCAACGCCCAAGGTGAAGAAGAAGAGCAGAAGTCATTTAACTCTATCTTTATCATGTCAGATTCGGGTGCTCGTGGTAGTGCGGCGCAGATTCGTCAGTTGGCTGGTATGCGTGGTCTGATGGCGAAACCAGATGGCTCAATTATTGAGACCCCGATTAAAGCCAACTTCCGTGAAGGTTTGACCGTACTTCAGTACTTTATCTCTACGCATGGTGCGCGTAAAGGTCTAGCAGATACCGCATTGAAAACCGCTAACTCGGGTTACCTGACTCGTCGTTTGGTTGATGTGGCACAAGATTTGGTCATTACCAGTGATGACTGTGGTACTGAGCAAGGCTTGCTCATGAAGCCGCATATTCAAGGTGGTGAGATCATCGAGAAACTCGGTGAGCTAGTACTTGGTCGTGTGACGGCTCGTGATGTGACGTATAACGATGATGCCGATAAGGTATTAATTCCAGCGGGTACGTTGATCGATGAGCATTGGGTCAATGTGCTTGACGAAAACGCAATCGATGATATCTGGGTACGCTCAGTTATTACCTGTGATATCGAACATGGCGTTTGTTCACAGTGTTATGGTCGTGACCTTGCCCGTGGTCATAAAGTCAATATCGGCGAGTCTGTCGGTGTTATGGCGGCGCAGTCTATCGGTGAGCCAGGTACTCAGTTAACCATGCGTACGTTCCACGTGGGCGGGGCAGCAAGCTCAGCATCAGTGGACAACAGCATCTCTGTACGTAATGCTGGTCAAGCGCATTTCGAAAACATGAAAACGGTTCAGCATACAGACGGTCACCTAGTTATCGTATCGCGTTCTGCTGAAATTGCGTTGACCGATGAACTTGGTCGTGAGCGTGAGCGTTATAAAGTTCCTTATGGTTCAAGCGTTCTTGTCAAACACGAAGATCAGGTCGAAGGTGGTCAAACCATCGCTAAATGGGATCCGCACACGCATCCAATTATCACTGAATTCGCAGGTACTGCACGCTTCAGTGATATCACTGATGGTATGACGGCGACTGTGAAGGTTGATGATGCGACGGGTATGAGCTCATTTGAGATTCTAGCCACTCGTGACCGTTCAAGCTCAGCCAAAGACTTACGTCCAGCGATTATCTTGAACACTGACGAAGGTAAAGAAGTGGTTTACTTCTTACCTGCTGAAACCATCATTCGCGTGAGCGACGGTGAAAAAGTAGCAGCGGGATCGATTCTAGGCCGTGTACCGCAAGCGTCTTCAGGTACTAAAGACATTACCGGTGGTCTACCACGTGTTGCTGACTTGTTCGAAGCACGGCGTCCAAAAGACCATGCGATTATGGCTGAAATGAGTGGTGTGGTTAGCTTCGGTAAAGAAACCAAAGGTAAAAACCGCTTCATTATCACCAATGAAGATGGTGAGGTTCATGAAGAGCTGATCCCGAAATGGCGTCAAATTAACGTCTTCGAAAATGAAACAGTTGCTCGTGGTGAAGTTATCGCTGATGGTCCACAAAACCCGCACGATATCTTACGTCTGAAAGGTCAAACGGCGCTTGCTGATTATATCGTAAACGAAGTACAGGACGTTTATCGCTTGCAGGGTGTAAAAATTAACGATAAGCACATCGAAGTTATTATTCGTCAGATGCTACGTAAAGTTGAAATTACTGATGGCGGCGATTCAAGTCACTTCAAAGGTGATCAGGTCGAGTACGCTGATATCAAAGCATTGAATGCCAAACTAGAAGCGGAAGATAAATTCCCAGTACAGTTTGAGCGTCAATTACTGGGTATCACTAAAGCCAGCTTGGCAACGGAAAGCTTTATCTCAGCAGCATCATTCCAGGAGACTACTCGTGTCCTAACAGCTGCTGCCGTCACTGGTAAAGTCGATGAGTTACGTGGTCTGAAAGAAAACGTTGTTGTTGGTCGTTTGATACCTGCTGGTACTGGTCTTGCTTATCATAAAGCACGCAAAGAGAAAGCAGATCAGAAGCTACAAGACAAAGACTTAAATGCAGCGTTTGACATGACAGCAAGCACTGATAGTAAAGACTTTGCTAGCTTTGACGAAGCCTTTGCTCAAGAGCTAAATCAAGACAACTAAGCGTCTGCTGTTAACTTTTGAATAAAAATAAAAAAGCCAGCCCAGTCGCTGGCTTTTTTATGCGTTGAAATATAGAAGCATCAGAGAAAAGCAAATACTTGAAAGTCATATAATGAAAATAAATTTTTTCAGAAATATCTCTTAGAAAATAGTAAACTGGAAAAATAGCGTATTCTTTGTGAATACTGACCCTCTAACACAAGGATAATTAAAGCATGGCAGGTAAAACGCGCGTTGCCAAATATCAAGCAGATCGAACCAACCAAAAGCTGTATTTTTGTCGTCTATCTTGCCAAGCGGCAGGAAGTACCAACGATAAGCAGTTATACCAAGCACACTGTGAGACTGCTATTTTTCATTTATACGGCAGTTTTTTAGCCTTTATCCAAGAGCTTGGTCATTTTTATAGCCTAAATATGACTGCCCCAACCTTGGCAGATATCGAGCAAGCGCTGAGCGAACGTACCCAAGTGTCGCCTGAAATTCAACGCTTGCAGCAGTTACAACAACATGGCTTTTTGGCCAATGTAGAGCGGGCTTACCAACGTTGCCTGTATGCCGTATTACCCGATAATTCGACAGCTGAAAATGTTAATACGGTTGAGATAGAACCAAAAGATCTTATCGTCAATGTCGTTACTTTATCGAACCAATGGTTACCAGATGAGGCAACCATACGTGAATGGCGCCAACAGTTTCTTGAGCTGATTGAGCAGTTGCGTGCTGGTATGGTTGAGTTTTAGCAAGGTAGGACTTAACTGATTTTATAAGCAAAGTTTTAAAAGAACAGCTTTGAGAGCATGGTTTTAAAATAAAAAAAGACTGGCTCAGTGATTGCTGAACCAGCCTTTTAACGTTAAATAGCCATTATCATGACAAAGGTTTTACTCTGGCATGGGCGGCATACGCTCCACAGGAGTGACCGACAGCGGGTTTTGTGGCACGCTATCATTGTTACTATTATTTGGTTTTGCCACGGGCGCACGCTCTGCTTCTTCAACCGGCTCAGGTTCTGGTGCCTTACGTTGCTGCGCTTTGGTCTTGACAGGTTTGTTGGCTGAAGTACTGACATCAGTATCCTCGTCTTCGCTAGCAATAGTGCCATCATCCGTCATTTCTATAATTTGTTGTTTTTGCTTTTTAGATTTGGCACGGTTATTAACGGAGACCCATTGATTGGGTACACCTTTAAGCTGGGCTCTCATAAAGTCCATCCACACAGGTAATGCTGCCACACCACCATACTCACGGCGACCAAGGGTCGATGGTTGATCAAAACCCATCCATACGACGGTCGCGTTGGTCGGATGGAATCCGGCAAACCAAGCATCTTTCGCATCGTTAGTCGTACCGGTCTTACCACCGATATCGTTGCGTCCTAAGGCTTTTGCCCGAACGGCTGTACCGCGTTGTACCACATCACGTAAGATATCAGCCATATCATAAGCCACTCTTGGCTTTAAAATACGTGGTGCTTGCGTTGCCATAACGTACTGCACAACAGGCGCTTTTAAGCGATCTGAAGCTGGACTTGCATCATAAACATTTAAATCAAGCGCCTTTTCATCTTTTACCGTATTGTCACTATTTTCTGCATTTAGCTCAGCAGCTGATCCATTCTCTGATGCTTTGTCTTTAGTGTTAGCCTTTTCCTGTTTTTTAGCAGCAAGCGCTTCATTCTCTTTTTCTATTTTTGCCTGATAATCTTCAAGCAGCTTTTTATTAGCATCTTCCAGTTGTTCGTTAAAGCATAAAGCACAAGCTTGCTGCGGATTGGCTTGGAATAATAGCTTGTTGTCATAATTATAGATTTGTTCGATAAAGTAAGGCTGAATGCGATGACCGCCATTAGCGAAGGTAGAGTAGGCGGTTGCCATTTGTAATGGTGTTGCTTGTCCTGCACCCAATGCCAGCGATAAGGTCGTCGGTAGCTTTTCTTTATCAAGACCAAATTCATCTAATAGGTTACGGGCGTCAGAGATACCAATCGCCTGTAATAAGCGAATGGATACCAAGTTGCGTGATAGATATAAGCCACGGCGTAAGGTGATGTCACCTAAGAAACGTTGATCGGAGTTTTTAGGTTTCCAATCGCCTACTTGAATGGGTCGATCCGAGACAATGCTGTCTGGACGGTAGCCTTTTTCTAAAGCAGTGGTATAGACCAGCGGCTTAATCGTTGAGCCCGGTTGACGCCACCCTTGCAGAGCGCGGTTGAATTTGCTGTGGTTAAAGTCAAAACCACCGACCAAGGCATTAACTGCACCCGTTTCAGGATTTAACGAAACCAAACTGCCTTGCACCTTAGGTACTTGCGCCAGTTGCCAATTACCATTAGTTGTCGGTATCAGACGAACGATGTCATTTTTATTAACAATTTGTCCGGCGTTACTCGGATAATAACCAATACGATTGGCTGAAAAATATTTGCGTGCCCAGCTCATGCCTGACCAGTTAACGGTCACGCTTTCACCTGATGGCATGGTTGCCTCGAAACTACGCGAATTAACCTTGGTAACTTTGGCAGGGGACATGTTGCTGTAACGACGGAAATTCTCAAGTGGCTCATCATTGGCTTCCGCACCGCGCCAGCCATGACGATGATCATAAGCTACTAGACCTGTCAGCACGGCAGCTTCTGCATCGGTCTGGGCTTTGCTATCAACGGTAACACGTACACGCCAACCACCGTTCATGACTTGCTCGCCATAACGATCAACCAAAGTGGAACGAGTCATTTCTGCCAAATAGGGCATATTAACGTCTAGTTTTTCTTGGTATAAATTGATACCTACTGGTGAGCTTACCGCTTCATCGTGTTGCGCTTTACTAATATATCCCAGTTCAAGCATACGGCCAACGATCCAGTTACGGCGAGTAAGGGCGCGTTTAGGGTTGGCAACAGGATTGTATTTAGAAGGGGCTTTTGGCAGACCTGCTAACATTGCCATCTCAGCAATAGAAAGATTGTCTAGTGATTTACTATAATATTTTTTGGCAGCGGCACGAATTCCATAAGCACCTTCACCGAGGTAAATTTTATTGACATAAAGGGTCAAAATATCGTTTTTACTTAGCTCGTCTTCAATCTTACGAGCCAAAAATAATTCCGTCAATTTACGATTTAAGGTACGCTCTGGGCTTAAAAAATAATTTTTGGCAACCTGCATGGTAATGGTGGAACCACCAGTTTGGCTATCATCGTCAGTCACCACTTCAGTGACTGCACGACCAAGACCTTTAATACTGATACCGCTGTGCTGGAAAAAGGCGGCGTCTTCTGCTGCTAAAAAAGCATGAGTGAGATCTTCAGGAATTTCATCAAAAGTAACCGGTAAGGAAAGACGATTACCATACTGGCCAATTAATTTATCATCACGGCTATATATCTGTAAGGGCATCTCTAAGTTGGCAATTTTGATTTCTTGAGTACTAGGTAGGGTAGGTGACAAATACATCGCCATACCATAGAAGCCAATGGGCACAGCAAGCGCTAAGATAACAGCTAGCGCCAAGCAAGCAATAAAAAGCCCCACCAAAAAGTGAATGAGACGAACGGTAGCATTTTTTTTGGTCATAATAAGACTTATCAATTAAAATTTGCAACAGATAAGCCATTATACCTTGAACAAAATAGGCAGGTCATAATAAATGTGTAAGTTGACCTTAATAACTTATTTAAATGCTTGAATCTATCTGGTAAGTAAAGTATTGTACTAAATTATTACAAATAACTATCAGATTGTACACTTAATATAAGGTATAGAGTTTGTGAGGCTATTTACTTCCAAAAGTCAACATTTGATTGGCATAGATATCTGTGCTACTTCAGTCAAATTGGTTGACATACAGCGCCAACAAGGGATGTATCATCTGAAATCCTATGGTATTGAAAGACTACCGGAGGGCGTAGTCGTTGACAAACTTATTGTAGATACTGAGGCAGTAGGTAATATTATAGCTGGCTTGGCACGACGCTGTCAGGTAGCTGGCAGCAATGCTGCTGCTGCAGTCTCAGGCTCAGCCGTGATCACCAAAATCATTGATATGGATATGGTACTAAGCGATGTCGAGCGCGAAGCTCAAATCCGTTTGGATGCTGATCAATATGTCCCTTATCCTTTAGAGGATGTCAATTTAGATTTTGAAGTGTTGGGTCCATCTTTGATAAATGATGAGATGGTGCAAGTGCTACTTGCTGCCTCGCGCTCAGAAAATGTTGATCAAAGGGTAGACGCTTTAACTTTTGGTGGTTTGCAAGCCAAGGTGATGGATATTGAAACGCATGCCATTGAACGCGCTTTTGGTCTGATGGCAGATAACCTACCAAACATGCCAGAATTGGTCGCTTTAGTAGATATTGGCCATAATCAAACTACTTTATATATTGCCAAAAATGGCGAATTTATCTATAGCCGTGAGCAGTTGTTTGGTGGTACGCAGCTCACAGAGGCGATACAAAATCGCTATGGACTATCAGCTGAAGAAGCAAATATCAGCAAACGTGAACGTACCTTGCCAGATGACTACTATGCTGATGTGTTGACTCCTTTTATAGAAAATACCATCCAACAAATCACCCGCTCCCTACAGTTTTACTTTTCCTCGAGCCAATACAGCAGTATTGATCATATCGTGCTCGCCGGTGGTAGTAGCTCTATTGCCGGTCTTGCTGGTATGGCGCAACAAAAACTGGGTGTGACGGTCAGTATCGCCAATCCATTTACCAATATGACCATTGCGCCGCACATTGATAATGAGCAGTTGGTCATTGATGCACCGAGTTTAATGGCCGCGTGCGGTCTTGCGTTGAGGAGCTTCGACTAATGGCTCGTATTAATCTATTGCCCTGGCGGCAAGAAGAGCGCGAACGTCGTAACAAAGAATTTCTTACCCTAGTAGTGGCGGTAACTTTACTCGCCTTGTTAGCAGCGTTCGCTTCGTGGAGCTATTTTAATAATGAGCTTGATGAACAACGCAATGCCAATGCCCTGATTGAGCAAGAGAACGCCCGCTTAGACAAAGCGTTGACTGAAATTGATAGCCTAGAGCAACGCCGCGAAGATATCATATCGCGTATGCAGGTGATTCAAGATTTGCAAGGTAGACGTCCCGTCCCTGTACGCCTGTGGGATGATTTGGCCAAAGCCATTCCTCCTGCGCTTTATCTAAATAATCTAAAACGTGAAGGTGACACCCTTACCTTGACAGGTCTTGCGGACAATCCAAATGTCGTATCAAGTTTGATTCGTAATCTTGATAGCAGCAAATGGATGGGCAATTCAGCGGTCAGTAATATTCAGCAAAATATCAGCGCTTATGCACCAGCACCTGCGCTCAATGAAACGGTTACGACTGGTGAACAGCCACGCCCTGTTTATCCTGAAGACAGTTATGTGCAGTTTGTCGTAACGACCAAGGTACAATCAGAGACGGCGGTACCTGCAGATGCTAATGCAACTACTGGGCTTGGAGGTGAGTTATGAAACTTAGCCGTAAAAAAAGCCTAATTAAAACCAAAAAGACGGCTGTCAATCCTAAAAAACAGTTTGACTTGAATGAGTTTCGCCGCAGTTTTGAGTCTTTAGATTCTGAAAACTACGGCAGCTGGCCTCTTCCAGTAAAGATAACGGTGATTGGATTTATTGTTGCTCTGATAGCCGCGCTATCGTGGGCGCTACCGATTAGCAGCAAAATTGATGAGATTACTGCAGCTGAAAGTCAGCAGCAAACCTTACTTGACAGCTACCGTGAAAAAGAATCACGGGCGCGTCATTTAAAGGCTTATCAAGCACAGGTTGTCCAGATGGAAACGGAGTTTAACACCTTACTTGACCAACTGCCAAAAGACACGCGTGTGTCAGAGCTGGTAGAGGGTATCAATATGACGGGCGTTGGCAGTAATATACGTTTCCAAGATATTTCTGTAGAGCCTGAAATTGAAAATGAGTTCTTTATTGAGCAGCCTATTCGCATTGCAGCGTTAGGGGAATATCATCAGTTTGGTAGCTTTCTCAGTGGACTTGCTGCTTTACCACGTATTATTACCATGCACGATTTTGAAGTCAGTAATCCACAACCTACTTTGGATGTGTTGCCGGAGCTGAATTTGGTATTACAAACCAAAACCTATCGCTCAAAAGAGGCGGCACCTGAAGGTGAAGAAGCCGTCGCGACTGATGCTGCTACAACTGATGCTGCAGGAGGCAACTAATGACTATTCAAAAATTGCCCATGCTACTGATTTTAAGCACCGCTGTTTTATCAATGACAGGTTGTAGTGACCGTATTGGTATGGCAGAGCAAGCGATGACAGATATTCGCAATCAGCCCGCGCAGCCTATCGAGCCACCGCCAAAAGCTGAACTGGTAGAAGATTTTGTCTATAGTGCCAGTACGCAGCGCAGCCCGTTTTTGCCACCAAGCTTAGTCAATGTACAAGGTCCTAGTACCTCTATCGATGGCGTACGCCCTGATATCACTAGAGTCAAAGAACCACTTGAGCAATATGAGCTGTCACAGCTGACTTTTCGCGGCGTCGTAATTTCGCCTGAAGGTCAGCAATATGCACTCGTACAACGTCCTGATGGTTCAGTGGCTAGTGTGAGAGTAGGTGATTATCTTGGATTAAATGACGGCCGTATTGTTGAAATCACGCCGACCCAAATTAATTTGATTGAAATTGTGCCAGACAGTCGCGCCGGGTTTATTGAAAAGCCCCAGTCGTTGGTCTCCCCTATAAGTTAAGTCGGCAGATTTTTTGAGGAATAAATAATGACAGTACGCAACAACAAGGTAATGATGATGAGCAACCGCGTCTCTTCTGCTTTTGCCATCTCTGCATTGGCAATCAGCATGGTAGCAGTTAATAGCAGCGCCCATGCCGCCCAGCGCATCAATAATGTGTCTGTGGTACAGACTGCACCCGCAGTGACACAAATGCGTTTAGGCTTTGCAGGCTTGCCAGTATTACCTGCCGCTTACCAGCTGGATGATCCTAGCCGTTTGGTATTGGATTTTGAGCAAGTACAAAACGGACTTGCCAGTCGTTTTAACGAATACAATATCGGTATGGTCAATGATGTTACGACGTTAAGTAGTGACAGTACCACGCGTCTGATTGTTGGGCTTAAACAAGCGGGCAACTATACGACGGCGATTGACGGCAATGATCTGCTGTTGACCCTGACCGATCCCAGTCGCCCAGTCATTACCAATGACCCGATCCAAGACGTACTCAATGACAACAATGCCATTACCACGACGGCAGTAGTCACACCGATTGTAGAAACCAGTAGTGTACCCGTTGCCCCAGTTAGAACAACGGCAACTAGCCCGACCGTGATCAATAACCAAGCGCCAACGGATACGATGGTCGTACGCGTAAATCCACTATTAAATCCACAGCTTGCTGCCTCTCAAGTTAGCAAGCAGTATAGCTATGACGGCTTGACGGCTGTAAATTTTTCGGCAGGAAATAACGGCGGCGGCAACGTCAGTATTGCACTTGCCAATGAAGCGATTCCGGTGGATGTGCAGCGCCAAGGTAACAAGCTGGTCGTACGCCTAACGGGTAGCACGGTGCCTAGAAACCTATTACGTCGCTTGAATATTAATAGTGGTCTCGTGAGTAGTATCGATACCAAAAACCAAGGTCAAAATGGCGTTATCACCATTAGCATGACTGAGGATTATGAGTATCAAGCTTACCAATCGGGTAACCAGTTAAACGTGAGTATCAGTAAGCCTGAGCTACTAAGAGAGCCAACCCTAGAAGAAAGAGTCTATAGTGGTGAAGCGCTATCTATGGAGTTCCAAGACGTGGAAATTCGTAGCGTCTTAGATATTTTAGCGCAGTTCACTGATATGAATATCGTCGCTAGTGATTCGGTGGCGGGTAACATCACTTTGCGCCTGATCAATGTGCCTTGGGATCAAGCGCTTGATATTATTCTAAAAAGTAAAAATCTGGGCAAACGTGAGAATGGTAGGGTGATCTTAGTCGCGCCTGCTACGGAACTTGCTGAACAAGAAGCGCGTGAGCTTGAAGCGCAGCAAGCGGTTGAATCTTATGCACCACTCCGCACCGAATATATTCGCTTAAGCTACGCAAAAGCGCAAGATGTGTTAACCCTTATCTCGAAAGGTCGTGGCTCATCTGGTGGCAGCAATACTGGCAACGCCAATTCCAGTGCCAATAATACCTTATTATCTAATCGTGGAACGGTCACGGTTGACGAACGTACTAATACTCTGATTATCAAAGATGTGGCGGATAGTATCGAAAATATCCATAAGCTTATCAGCAAAATTGATATACCGGTTCGTCAAGTGATGATTGAAGCGCGTATCGTTAGTGCGACTGATAGCTTTAGTAAAGAGATTGGTGTTCGTTGGGGCATCCTATCGAATGGCGCGGCGAATAACCGTAGCCTACTGGTCGGTGGTAGTAATCAGACTTTGGCAGATTTGAAGGATTTTGATATTGAAACGACGACAGTTAACGGTCAAACGGTTTCCTATCCTTCTTACGATATCAGCCGTCCTGATAACTTAAACGTTGACTTAGGCGTTGCCAATCCAGCGGGTAGTATCGCTTTTGGTTTGCTGAGTATGTCCGATGTGATGCTAGATCTTGAGTTGTCAGCCTTGCAAGCCGACAACCGTGGTGAGGTCATTTCAACACCGAAGATTTTGACAGCGGACAAGCAAACGGCCAAGGTATCATCGGGTACGCAGATTCCTTATCAAGAAGCATCGGCCAGTGGCGCAACCACGACCAGCTTTAAAGAAGCGGCACTAAGCTTAGAAGCGACACCGAACATTACGCCCGATGGTAAAATTGGTTTGCAACTGGTTATTACCAATGGCACGCCAACGATTATTAATAATCAGGTAGCGATCGCTGAAGATTCAATCTCGACTAACGTTATCGTTGAAGACGGTCAAACCATCGTACTAGGCGGTGTCTTTAAAAACCGTACTACCAATGGTGTGGACAAAGTACCTTTCTTAGGTGACTTGCCCTACGTCGGTCGCGCATTCCGTCGTGACGTCCGTAGCAACTCTAAAGAAGAGCTACTAATATTTGTCACGCCAAAGCTGATTAACGATGGTGTTAGCCGTTTAAATTAATAATCTTACTGTTGATTATCAATCGAAAAAAGCAAGCCTTAGTGCTTGCTTTTTTTATGGGTGGATTTAGACATCTATCGATTGAATCGAGAGTACTCCTTAATATCATTCCCAAAAATCAAAGTAGTAAGGAAAACAGATACAAGTACTATATTTAATAGACTAAGCAAATTTGACAACGCCAATCGCATTTTTTGATTTGGTATAACAATATTAACGGCTCATTACTAGCCAGAATATCAATGACGTTGTATCATACCTAATTTAGCTGAGTGAGTACTATGATGGAGGAATTACCGTCGGTGTTTTTAGTGGGACCGATGGGAGCGGGGAAGACCACCATTGGTCGATTGCTTGCCAAACAATTGGGGCGGACGTTTGTAGATAGTGATTGGTATATCGAGTCGCAAACCGGCGCTGATATTGCTTGGATATTCGCTAAAGAAGGCGAAGCGGGCTTTCGTGAGCGTGAGACACGTGCCATCGATGAGCTGAGCCAACAACAGCAGATAGTATTGGCAACGGGTGGTGGTGCCGTTATGTCTGCTGAAAACCGCGAGTTTTTAAAGCAGCGCGGTATCGTGGTTTATCTTAATGCGCCAGTCGATGTACAAATGGCACGCACGGCGAAAGATAAGTCGCGACCTTTACTACAACAGCCCAACCCTAGAAAAATCTTGCAAGATTTATACAGCACCCGCGACCCATTATATCGGCAAGTGGCTCATATCATCATGCCTACCGGTCATACTTATCCTCGTCATATGGTCAGTCAATTATTACAGCAACTCGAATCGTTCTATTGCACGCCTTCTATAACGCCAGAATCTAAAGAAGATTGATGGCAAAAAATAATAGAACATAAATATAATGATACTCAGTCAACTAACGTTCCCTCATTAAAAATGCTCAAGGAGACTTTCATGGCAACGCCACTGTTTCATGATGGCTTAACCGTACACACGCACAGTCATGATTATCCTATTGTCATTACTGAACAAAGTAGCACTGAGCAAAACAGCACTGAGCAAAGCGCTATGGCTCAGCAAATCATGCCCTATATTACTGGTCGGCAAGTATTAATTGTCACCAACGAGACGATTGCACCGCTTTACTTGGCAGCGCTAGAGGCACCATTGGCAAAGCAGTTCATCGTGAAGGTATGTATACTCCCAGATGGCGAACAATATAAGAATCAGACGAGCATTAACCAGATTTATGATGCGCTCATGGCCGAGCATTTCAATCGGGATGTGACATTGATTGCTCTCGGCGGCGGTGTCATTGGTGATATGACTGGGTTTGCAGCAGCCAGTTTTATGCGCGGTGTCAACTTTATCCAAATTCCAACCACACTATTATCACAAGTGGATTCAAGCGTTGGCGGCAAAACAGGCATCAATCACGCACAAGGCAAAAACATGATCGGGGCTTTTTGGCAGCCGCAAATGGTGCTTGCTGAGATGAGTACATTAAAAACCTTGCCAGCGCGTGAGCTATCAGCAGGTCTTGCAGAGGTCATTAAATACGCACTTATTATGGATGCGGAATTTTTAACGTGGCTTGAGCACAATTTACCAGCGATGATGGCGTTAGATTTGGCAGTACTTGGCGAGGCGGTCAAACGCTGCTGTCAATACAAAGCCGATGTCGTGGCGCAAGATGAAAGAGAGTCGGGTGTACGGGCGCTATTAAATTTCGGTCATACTTTTGGTCATGTGATCGAAACCCACGAAGGCTATGGTAATTGGCTGCATGGTGAGGCGGTTGCCGTTGGTATGGTACAAGCAGCCGAGCTGTCTCAAAAAATTGGCTGGTTAACGAGCGAAGACGTGGCTCGTATTAAACGCGTTTTGACATTGGCCAATTTACCTATCACTCCACCTGCTATTGATGTTCAGACGGCTTTAGACTTGATGGGGCATGATAAAAAAGTGAAACACGGACAAATCCGCCTTATTTTGTTAAAATCACTGGGTGACGCGGTATTAACCAATGATTTCGATGCTGAGCTTCTTACTGACGTATTGTCACAGCACAGCTCATCAGAACGTCAAATTTAGTGATATCACTAAACCCTTGCAAGCGAACCATTGCAATGGAGCTGTTAGTCACTACTGTATTGGCATGAGCACAGGTTTAAAGCGTTTAACTCTATTTCACCAAGGACATCCTCATGGCAGCATCTAGCTCGTCGACTCGTAACGCTGGCCAATCATATCGCCGTCAAGCACTGATTTGGTTGTTGGTGACCCTGTTGCTAGGCGTCGTCACCGCTTTGGTTTGGATGTTTAGTCAAACGCCAGCGATGGGTGCCAAGATTGAAAATGCGCCGATATCTGCGCCGCAAACAACGAGCACCGAACTTGAGCAGCCATTGGCCATTGAATCATTGCATGAGCTGGATACGGACGTGCAGCCGATCAATTTTGATGCGACCGTTCGTGATTTGCGCAGTTATCCTGATGAGTTTAAAGACAAGCGTTATCTGCTGGCTAACAAAGGCAAATGGACTGTACAGGTCATGAATGTTGCGGAAAACGAGGTGATCGTCAGTTATTTAGAAGGTCGGGAAGACCGTGCGAAATTTTCCTACTTTCGCTACCTTGATGACAACAATCAAGTCCGTTATATGCTGACTTATGGTTTGATGAGCAGCCCGCAAGAGGCCGTTGGTGCTGCCAAATTGATTGACTTTAGGCTGCCGGCCAATGTGCGTGTCTTACCTGAAGAGATCAATCGCTACGTCAGTATCATCGACAATTATGAGCGCCCTGATCCGGTGAAAGACTTGAGTGCGAGACGCACGCGCTCTGTAAATTTGCGCCCGACCAAACGTGAAGTGCCAGTCCGTCAGAAAGTGCAAGCTAATGATAGTGATGGTGCTAATGAGCAAGCAGCAAGCAATAATACCAGTCGTAGTGGTCAAGAAGCGGCTAACAATAGTAATGATGAAAGCATTCGTCAATCGGTCGATACCTCTGCGACCCTATCGGTCAATGAAGAGCGTACCGTCGGCAATGAAGAGCAAACACTGACCGCTCCGAGCGCTAAAAACGATGATACTCGTAAGCCTGAGCAAGCTGCCAAAAAACCTACAATTGATAATAGCACGCTAAAAAAACCGCCGGTTGTACCAACGCCTAAGCCGCCAAGTTCGACTAATAGTACAAATAATGGCTCGAATGCCGCTAATAAAAACAGCAATAGTAGTGCGCCTAAAGCCAATAATGACAGTATAAAAGAGCTGATCGAAGAAAAAAGCAATTAATTTTTGGTTAGTGCTATGCCCTAAAAAAACCTCACTAAAACGTTTGTTTAGTGAGGTTTTTTTATGTTTGTCTATCTGCTCATTTACATACTTGCCTATTTTGTTAGACAACTAACCAAGATAGAGGTTAAAAGAACTTCGTCAAAGCAGCTTTAAAAACCCTCGTATCCTATAGCTGTAAAAGCCATTGCAGTGAGTTATTGACTGTTTATTAGCAACTCATAATATAAGCTCTTACAAAATCTGGCTGATGAATCGACAGAAAAGACTAGATTTTTTGTCCGTCATTAACTAAGATGACTATGGGCAACGCTCTGTATAGTTATCGTAAATAACGATTTAACGCACAGTCATTTAGTTACGTACTATTAGTGATAACATAGTTGCGTACTAAGCGATTGTTGTCTCAAGCGCAGCGATTTGCCATCGACAGTAAGCTTATTGCAAATCGCAAAATCCCTCTTATTGTCACTGCTATTAGGGTCATTAAGGCGCTTGAATATAGAGCGTCTGATATTCAAAATTAGTCAAATGTCATATTTTCGCATGCTCAACTAGCCGTCGACTAAGCCGCGCTAGTAGGATATAACGCCAAACGTTAAGGTACGTGCTGACGAGTGAGTAACTGGTATACGGGATATTATTTTATCCAGTTACCATGGGCGGTTACTGACTATTTATTGGTGCATTTTGTTATAACACCGTTTGTCTGTTATCAGACTATCAAGCGACTGTGAGAGTCAGGGGGTTATCTCACGCTCACAACATAACTATCTACTGAGCTGCACGTCATTTATTAATTCGGATATACGAATATTTACCTACCAGCCCGTTCTGCCTGCGGTCACCAGTTTATGTTCCGCATTGGATATATAAGCTGCCCGTTTACTTAAAAGGACAAGCTATGTCAATGATTTCTTCCCATACGCATTTGGCCACGCCGGATGACTTTTCTGATAACTGTGGCTTTGGTTTGATTGCTCATATTGAGGGACAAGCCAGTCATGATTTGGTAAAAACGGCTATTCATAGTCTCAGCTGTATGACCCATCGCGGTGGTGTTGCTGCTGACGGCAAGACGGGTGATGGTTGTGGCTTGCTACTGGCAACGCCGACCGCTTTTTTTAAAGACATTGCTAGCGAGCAACAGTTAACAGTGACGGATAACTTTGCTGTGGGTATGGTGTTCGTCAATTTAGATGAGACCAAAGCACAGCACAGCCAGCAGGTACTCGCCGAAGAGATTATCGCTGAAGGCTTAGAGGTTGCTGGCTGGCGTGATGTGCCACTTGATTTGAGTATCGTTGGTGAGATTGGTCGTGAGACCTTGCCAGACTTTAAGCAAGTGTTTGTCAATGCGCCTGATAATTTAGATGCGGATGATTTTAACCGTAAGCTGTTTGTCGCGCGTAAAAAAGCAGAGCAACGTCTGGTCGATGACGAGCTGTTTTATGTTTGTTCGCTGAACTGTCAGACTATTATTTATAAAGGTCTGGTGATGCCATCAGATCTACCAGCGTTTTTTCTAGATCTCCAAGATCAACGTTTGGCATCACATATTGTGGTATTTCATCAACGTTTTTCAACCAATACGCTACCACGCTGGCCATTGGCACAGCCGTTTCGCTATCTTGCGCACAATGGCGAATTAAACACCATTACCGGTAACCGTAACTGGTCTGAGGCACGCACACCAAAATTAAAATCTGCTAAATTACCCAATCTGAATGAGCTAACACCGCTGGTTAATAGCACGGGCTCTGATTCGTCAAGCTTAGACAACATGCTTGAAGTGCTTATGTCTGGTGGCATGAATCTGTTCCATGCGATGTCTATTCTAGTGCCACCAGCATGGCAAAATGTCGATAGCATGGATATGGACTTGCGGGCGTTTTACGAGTTTTACTCGCAGCATATGGAAGCATGGGATGGGCCAGCAGGTCTTGTGATTCAAGATGGACGCTATGCTGTCTGTATGCTTGACCGTAATGGTCTACGCCCCTCACGTTGGGTGACGACTAAAAATGGCTATATCACTGTGGCGTCAGAAGTAGGCGTTTGGGACTATGCGCCAAAGGATGTACTGGCAAAAGGTCGGGTAGGACCAGGTCAGATGCTAGTCATTGATACTTTAACTGGTCAAATCTTAGATACCAAAGCGATTGCGACCTTATTGAAAAAAGCCCATCCCTATCGTAAATGGTTACGCGAAGAAGCCACTCGTATCCGCGATGATGAGCGCTTAGAAGAAGAGTTGGCAGCACAAGCTTGCCGCGGTGATAAGCTAAAAGCGCTGCAAAAAATGTATCACATTACCAATGAAGAGCGCACAGAAATCATTCGGCCTAATGCCGAAAATGCGCAAGAGCCAGTCGGTTCGATGGGTGATGATACGCCCATGGCAGTACTGTCACAGCAGATTCGCCATGTCGGGGACTTTTTCCGTCAGCAGTTTGCTCAGGTGACCAATCCACCGATTGATCCACTGCGTGAGTCGATCGTCATGTCGCTACAGACTTGCTTGGGCGCTGAAACCAATGTGTTTGCGCCATCTGCGCGAGATGCACACCGTATTATCTTATCGTCGCCTGTATTGTCCGCTAGCAAAATGCAGCAGCTTGAAACTTTGGATGATCCAGCGTTTAAGGTTGCCCGTATTGACCTAAACTATGATCGCACCCTAGAGCTATCAGCGGCCATCACTGCTATCTGTGAGCAAGTGGCCAGCAGCATTCGGGCAGGGCAGACGTTGATTGTGTTGTCTGATAAAGACATCGATGCGGAAAAAGTACCGGCCAATGCCATTATGGTAACGGGTGCGGTGCATCATTACCTCATTGGTCAAGGTATTCGTACTGATGCCAATTTAATCATTGAGACGGGTCTCGCGCGCGATTCGCATCAAATAGCAGTATTGATTGGCTTTGGCGCGACCTGTGTTTATCCATATTTGGCTTATGATGTCATTGATGATTTGGTTGCAACCGGTGAGCTATTGGGCGATCCGATTCAAGCGCGGGTTAATTTCCGTAAGGGCTTAGATAAAGGTTTGCTAAAAATCTTATCAAAAATGGGTATTTCTACCATTGTCTCTTATCGCGGTGCACAGTTATTTGAAGCCGTTGGTCTCTCTGAAGAAGTCGTGAGCTTGTGTTTTAAAGGCGTACAAAGCCGTATTAAAGGCGCTACCTTTGCAGACTTGGCTGCTGATCAAGCACAGCTAGCCGCCAATGCCTTTAAACGTCGTGCGCCACTGGATCAAGGTGGTTTATTGAAGTTTGTCTTTAATAAAGAATATCATGCCTTTAATCCAGATGTGATTAATAGCCTGCATACCGCTGTACGTACGGGTGATTATGACAATTATCGTCATTATGCCGATTTGGTCAATAGTCGTCCGGTTGCCACCTTGCGTGACTTATTGCAGTTGAAGACGGACAACCCGATCGATGTTAATGAAGTCGAAGATATCTCCAAAATTTTAACCCGTTTTGATTCGGCTGGTATGTCGTTAGGGGCGTTGTCTCCTGAAGCTCATGAAGCCATCGCGATGGCAATGAACACCATTGGTGGGCGCTCAAATTCTGGTGAGGGCGGCGAAGATCCTGTACGTTATGGTACCTTACGTAACTCAAAAATTAAGCAAGTCGCCTCGGGTCGTTTTGGTGTGACCCCAGCGTATTTACGCTCAGCAGAAGTCATGCAGATTAAAGTCGCGCAGGGCGCCAAGCCGGGTGAAGGTGGTCAGTTGCCGGGCGGTAAGGTCAATGCTTTGATTGCTCGTCTGCGCTATTCTGTGCCGGGGGTAACGCTCATATCACCGCCGCCGCATCATGATATTTATTCTATCGAAGATTTGGCACAGCTCATTTTTGACTTAAAACAAGTCAATCCAGACGCCTTGGTTTCGGTCAAGTTGGTCTCACGTCCGGGCGTTGGTACTATTGCTACTGGTGTGGCAAAAGCTTATGCCGACTTGATCACGATCTCAGGGTATGATGGCGGTACGGCAGCGTCACCGTTGTCCTCTATTCACCATGCTGGCTCGCCGTGGGAATTGGGTCTTGCCGAGACCCATCAGTCATTACGCGTCAATGGCTTGCGCGACAAAGTACGTATCCAGACCGATGGTGGTCTAAAAACTGGTCTTGATGTGGTTAAAGCCGCTATCCTTGGTGCCGAAAGCTTTGGCTTTGGTACGACGCCGATGATTGCTGTTGGTTGTAAGTATTTACGTATTTGCCATCTCAATAACTGTCCGACGGGCGTTGCCACCCAAAAAGCCCAACTGCGTGACGAGCATTTCATTGGCGAAGCAGAAATGCTGATTAACTTCTTTAAGTTTGTCGCCACCGAAACGCGTGAGTGGCTTGCTGCATTGGGTGTGCGTAGCATGGAGGAGTTGGTCGGACGTACAGACTTGCTTGATGTGCTAGAGGGTAATACCGATAAGCAGCGTCATTTAGATTTGTCGCCGCTGTTATTTAGCCATCCAGCCAGTAGCGGCAAAGCGCAGACTTGTCAGGTAGAACGTAATGAGCCGTTTGATAAAGGCTTGCTTGCGGAGCAAATGATTAGCGATATGCTGCTCAATATTCGTCAAGGTAATGGCGGCGATTATAGCTATTACGTCGGTAACTGTGATCGTTCCATTGGCGCACGTATCTCAGGTGAGATTGCGCAAGTATGGGGCAATCTGGGCATGAATGAGAAGCCAATCAAACTGCATCTGACTGGTACTGCTGGGCAGAGTTTGGGCGTCTGGAATGCTGGTGGCTTACATATTGAGCTAGAAGGCGATGCCAATGACTATGTGGGCAAAGGCATGGCAGGTGGCGAGATTGTCATTTATCCACCCAAAGACTCTAGCTTTACCGCGCAAGATACCGCTATTATCGGCAATACCTGTCTATATGGCGCAACCGGTGGTAAGTTGTACGCAGCGGGCACAGCAGGCGAGCGCTTCGGGGTGCGCAACTCTGGCGCGCATGCGGTCATCGAAGGCACGGGTGATCATTGCTGTGAGTATATGACGGGCGGCATCATGACTATTCTTGGTCGTACTGGTCTTAACTTCGGCGCGGGTATGACGGGCGGCTTCGCTTATGTGCTCGATATGGAAGGGGACTTCTTTGATCGTTGTAATCATGAATTGATTGACTTAAACCGTATCTCAAGCGAGCAGACGGAAGGTCATCGTATTCACTTACAACAAGTGCTTGAGACTCATGTGGATAAAACTGGTAGCGCGTGGGGTCAGACTATTTTGGCTGACTTTGAGCATTACGTGCGCAAGTTTTACTTGGTGAAGCCAAAAGCGGCAAACATTGCAAGCTTGCTTAAGACCACGATGGCTGACCCACAGTAGCTCAGTCAGTAATAGGTTTACGAGCATCTTAACTCATAGGTTTTGAGCAGGTAAATGACAGCCCTTATCCGTAAATTTGCCTCATTGAGGCTGCAGGTATTGGCTGTTATCACCCACTATAAAAGAGATAACACCATGGCAAAACGCTTAGAAAATAGTTTTCAGTTTTTAGATGTGCCTCGGCTTGAGCCGACTAAAAAAGACATCGCCACCCGTTCAACGGAGTTTGTCGAGATTTATAAACCATTCGAGAGTGAGCCAGTGGCGCAGCAGTCACATCGCTGTCTTGAGTGTGGTAACCCGTACTGCGAGTGGAAGTGTCCTGTACACAATTACATTCCTAACTGGCTCAAATTGGCCGCCGAAGGGCAGATATTCCAAGCTGCTGAGTTGTGCCACCGTACCAATACTTTGCCTGAGGTTTGCGGCCGTGTCTGTCCCCAAGATCGCCTATGTGAAGGCGCTTGTACCCTGAACGATGGCTTTGGCGCGGTCACTATTGGTAATGTTGAGAAGTATATTAACGATACCGCCTTTGCGCTTGGCTGGCGACCTGATATGTCTGACGTGGTTTGGACGGACAAAAAAGTCGCTATCATTGGAGCAGGACCTGCAGGTTTGGGCTGTGCAGATATCTTGGTGAGAAATGGCGTTAAACCAGTTGTCTTTGACAAACGTCCTGAAATCGGCGGCTTATTAACCTTTGGTATTCCAGAGTTTAAGATGGAAAAAGACGTCATGCGCAATCGCCGGGTCATCTTTGAAGACATGGGTATCGAGTTTCGTCTAGAGACAGAAATCGGTACCGACGTTAGTATCGATGAGCTATTAGGCGAGTACGATGCGGTGTTTATGGGTATGGGCACTTACACTTATATGCGTGGCGGCTTCGCTGGCGAGGAGTTAGACGGTGTCTATGATGCGCTAGATTACCTGATTGCCAACGTGAACCGTTGTAACGATTGGGAAAAAAATCCCGAAGAGTATATCGATTTTAAAGGCAAAAGAGTGGTGGTGCTCGGTGGCGGTGATACAGCAATGGATTGCAATCGCACCAGTATCCGCCAAGGCGCTGAGCAAGTCGTCTGCGCTTATCGCCGTGATGAAGAAAATATGCCAGGCTCGCGCCGCGAAGTAGTCAATGCCCGCGAGGAAGGTGTTGAGTTCTTATTTAATCGTCAGCCAACCGAAATCATTGGCTTAAATGGTAAGGTCAAAGGCGTAAAAGTCGTGACCACCCATTTAGGCGCACCTGACAACCGTGGTCGTCAGCGTCCAGAGCCAATTGTAAATTCTGAAGAGATTATCCCTTGTGATGCAGTGATTATGGCCTTTGGCTTCCGCCCTAGTCCTGCCGATTGGTTCGAGTCACAGCAAGTGGCGATGGACAGCTCTGGCCGTGTTTTGGCTCTCGAAAAGCAAACCTTTAAATTCCAAACCAAAAACCCCAAAATCTTCGCTGGTGGCGATATGGTACGTGGTTCTGATTTGGTCGTAACCGCCATTTGGGAAGGGCGTGAAGCCGCTGAAGGTATTTTGGACTTCTTAGAGGTTTAATGGGTTTGATTTACATCCAGTGACTGATTGCTTTGCTTTGTTCTCAAACGTCTTTTACCTTTTAACAGGCAAAAGACGTTTTTTTTGATAGCTGGTTATGCTGCTAATGTCTAAGTAACGCTTAGTCTTTTACGTCTAATGCCATTCACGAAAATTAGAGTAGCAAGAAAAATCGATATCAGCACTGCGTGATGGTTCGATATTACTTTTTACTGATTATATATTCTTCAATTAATAAGAGTACCTGTGCGTGAAACCAAAAATTTGGCAACGCTTTATCGCACCATTTATTGAGCCTTATGCGCGCTATCAGCACGCTGATATCTTGCATGCCATACGTATAGGTGCAGCTATTGTACTTGCGCTGTTAGCCAATCAAATAAGCCGTTTTCCGCACGGAGAATGGACGACGATCACCGTCTTTATTATTTTAGGATTGCTACAGTATCAAGGCGCTATTTATACTAAGGCCAAAGAGCGAGTACTGGGTACAGTTTTGGGTATTGTCGTGGCATTTGCGATCTTATGGTTTAATAAAGGGACGGGTGCTTGGTTAGGGGTAGAATACTTGCTGATTGGAATCAGCAGTGGGGTTATTGGTTATTTTTCGGTTAGGCGGCTAGGCTATACCGGATTACTGACTGGCATTACTATGCTAATGATCGTCTCTAACTTAAATCAAATTAACATAGCGCAAGATGGCGTCTATCGCGCACTCAATATCTTAATCGGTACGGGTATCGCAGTCATGGTGACAGTGATCTTGCCTCTCAAATCTACCTTGATGTGGCGCTTTTTATTGGCAAATAATTTGGAGGCCTGTAGCACTCTTTATGCTGGTGTCGGACATCATATCGATGCTGAAATAGTGGCTCCTAAGTCGATTGTTTATACTAAGGCGACAAGCTCAGCTAGCCCAACTTATCCTCAAAGTAGCGCTACTCCAGACATGCCTGTCAATAAAGCGTTGATAAAATCGCTGCAGCAAATAAACAAGCGACTACTCGCAGTACGGCCCCATATCGCTGCGACTGCAAGCGAGTCTGGCATTGATAAAGAAACCATAGAAACGATTCAGCGTACCCACCGCAATATCATCGGTACCATCGATTTATTGCTCAGTGCGGCGCCGCGCTTGGCGAATATCGATATCGATGATGAAAACCATACGCTACTGATTCACTATCAGCACGAGTTGACACAAGCCATGCAGCATATCGCAGCAGTACTACGCAGTCCAAGCGATCAAACCTTTCGACCGATTACGCGTATTGCGCTATCAGAATATCCTAGCGTACAGACTGCAACGTTTGAGTGGCAGGGCTATTTTTGGCTGACGCAAACGTTGCAAACCCAACTGCGACAGCTAAGTGATCTGCTACAAGTGACCAAACCGCAGTGGTATGCTGCTTCTGGTCTGCGCTATCAAAGGCGCGAGCAGCGTAGAATGAAAGAGCAGGGTGGCGAGTCAGACTTACACTTGTAAGTAACAGAGATACTGACACCCACTTGCAACTACTTGTCAGCGTCTCTTAGTGTTATCAATAGCCAAATGCTATCTTCTTCGGATGTTTTTTTGTCGTTATGTGCTAGCATGTTTTGACCTTTGACGTCTTTTATCTTTTAATAGGTAAAAGGCGTTATTTTTTGACCATCGCTTTATTCGTGGTTAAGCCAGTAGCTAGGATTTAACCACCTTTTTATTCCTTTATTATAAGAGATACCCTGCGTGAAACCGACTTTTTGGCAACGATTTACGGCACCGTTTGTAGAGCCTTATGCCCGCTACCAGCATGCGGATATTTTGCATGCCATACGTTTGGGTGTGGCCGTACTTATTGCACTGTTGTTAAATGAGTTTACGCACTTGCCACATGGCGAGTGGACGACCATTACCGTGTTTGTAATTTTGGGTTTGTTGCAATATCAGGGCGCGATTTATACCAAGGCTAAAGAGCGGATATTGGGTACTTTGCTTGGAGTGTTGGTCGGGCTTAGCTTCTTATGGTTGATTAAAGATATCGGTGGTTGGCTGTGGTTGTATTATGGGCTGATTGGCATTATCAGTGGCATAATCGGTTATGTGGCAGTCAAGCAATTGGGTTATATTGGGCTGCTAACAGGCATTACCATGCTGATGATTGTATCGAGTCCTGACCACAGCAGTATTGCCCAAGATGGCTTATATCGCGCGTTTAATATTTTGCTTGGCGCAGGGGTGGCGGTCGCAGCAACATTAATTTTACCGCTGAAGTCGACGTTGATGTGGCGGTTTTTGTTGGCCAGCAATCTTGAGACGTGCAGCAATTTGTATGCAGGAGTGGGCAATCATATTGATGCCGATGTACTAGTACCCAAGCCGTTTAAATATAGTAAGGCGACCAGTTCAGCCAGTATTATTTATCCATCGAGCAGTTCTATACCGGATACACCCGTCAATAAAGCCTTGGTGAAGGCGTTACAAAAGATTAATAAGCGCTTGCTTGCCGTGCGTCCGCATATCGCAGCGACTGCCAGTGAATCGGGCATTGATAAAGAAACGCTAGAAACCATTCAGCGTACCCATCGTAATATTATCGGTACCATTGATTTGCTGTTAAGTGCCGCACCGCGCTTGGCAAATATCGAGATTGACGATGAAAATCATATTTTGCTTATCCATTATCAGCACGAATTAACGCAGGCAATGCAGCATATGGCTGCGGTATTACGTAGCCCAAACGATGAGGTATTTCGCCCCATTACTCGCATCGCGGTATCAGAGTATCCGAGCGTGCAGAATTTAGGTTTTGAGTGGCAGGGCTATTTTTGGTTGACCCAAACTCTGCAAGTACAGTTGCAGCGATTAAGTGATTTATTACAAAAGACCAAGCCGCAATGGTTTGCTGCTTCTGGCCTGCGTTATCAGCGCCGTGAACAGCGCCGTATTGAGCATAAAGGCAGCGAGACAGATTTACATTTATGAAGAAAACAAATAAAAACGCTGACTCTCACAAGTCAGCGTTTTTACTTAAACAATATTTTTAGGGCGTGTTTTTCTAGCCTTCTGTATTAACGACCCGTTTTTAGCTTATCCCAATACTGCTGGTACACTTGCAGGGCTTCATCACCGACGTCTTCTTGGAATTCAGCTTTGGCCAACACCTCTTTGCTAGGATAAATGGTTGGGTTATTACGCACGCTTTCCTCCATCAGCTCACGCGCTGCCAAGTTCGGCGAGGCATAGCCAATCTCTTCACTGACAATCTTGGCGTTCTCAGGACGCAGTAGGTAGTCGATAAATTTGTGCGCGGCATCCACCTGCTTGGCGTTCTTCGGAATGATAAAGTTGTCCATCCAGAGTATCGCGCCCTCGCTTGGGTACTTATAGATCAAGCTGGTCAAGCCTTCGTCATTGGCCATGACGGCTTCGCCATTCCACGTCATACCGAGTGACGTTTCGCCTTCGATATAAGGCATGCGTGTCGCATCTGAGTTAAAGGTTTTGACGTTTGGCATCAAGGTAGTGAGCTTGTCATAAGCGGCTTTGATCTCGTCAGGATTGCTGCTGTTACCCGAATAGCCAAGGGTGAGGAGCGCCATACCAAACACTTCGCGTACATCATTGGTCAGCATCACTTGACCTTTATACTCAGGTTTCCACAGATCGTTCCAGCTATTGACCGTCGCAGGATCGACCGAATCGCCATTGATGGCCAAACCAGTGCTGCCCCACATATAAGGAATTGAGTATTTGTTCTCAGGGTCAACCTTGGTATTGGTAAATGAGGTATCGAGGTTTTTAAAGTTACTCAGTTTAGATTTATCAAGCTCTTGCAATAGCCCTTCTTTGGCCATTTTTTCGACATAATACGTCGATGGAATCGCTAAGTCATACTGACTAGAATCATCGAGTAGTTTGAGCTTGGCGTACATGGCTTCGTTAGAGTCAAAGGTGGTGTAATTGACCGAAATGCCCGTCTCTTCTTCAAAGCCATCCAAAATCTCTTGCGGCATGTACTCTGACCAGTTATACAGATTTAGCGTCTCATTGCTAGCAGTAGCGTTGCCATCAGCGGCATTGTCAGCGTTGCTACAGCTGGCCAGTGCTAGGCCGACTGCCATGGCTAATAAGGCTTTTGGTACTAAACGACCGTTACGCGCCGCTGTGTTGGCAGTGGCATGGGGCGATGATAAATGAGTCAAAATATCTCTCCTAGATAAAGGTAAGGCAAATCGATAAAAATAAATAAAGGCGGCTAATGATTACAGGCTCAGCACCGATAGTTGCCCTGTTATGGTTATTATACCCAGTAATTTAAAGGGCAATCGCGAATAGATATTACGATAGGCAATGCCTTACAAGTCGAAGGCAGTGTCAGAATAGCCCAGCCTAGGTAAAGCAATCAAAGGAAGCAATCATGCTATGATGAGCTGGTTTATTTTTATACCGTATTTTCAATAACGTGAATAGACCAACCATACCATAATAATAAAGGATGCAACATCATGACCCAGAATAACACTGTTATACCGGCGTTATTGCCTGAGAAAGTCGGCATCGTCACTGGTGCCAGTCGTGGACTAGGCGCACAAATTGCCCAGCAAATGGCAGCGGCAGGGGCAAGCATTTGTGTCAATTATCTCAATAGTAAAGAGGCTGCTGAGGCAGTCGTTGCCGACATCGTCGCTGCTGGCGGGCAAGCATTTGCTTATCAAGCTGATGTTACTGAACTTGAGCAAGTACAAGCGCTGGCAAAGGCGGTCGTTGCGCGCTACGGGCGCATTGACATAGTGGTCAATAACGCCTTGCCAAGCTACCAATTTAATCCTAGTGCCGACTATACCAGTATTGAAACCGTTAAATGGGCGCACTTCTCCCAGCAAATGGATGGCATCGTCAAAGGCGCAGTTAATACCGTACAAGCAGTACTACCACAAATGAAAACGCAAAAAATGGGCAAGATTATCAATATCTCAACCAACCTTGTTTATAATCCTGTGGTCACTTATTACGACTATACGACTGCCAAATCGGCGTTGATTGGACTGACGCGTAATTTAGCCGCTGAGCTTGGTCAACATGGTATCCGCGTGAATTTGTTAGCAGGTGGCTTGCTTAAAACCACGGATGCCAGCCGCTCAACAACTGAAGAGGTATTTGATTATATCGCCAGCACCACACCGTTACGTCAAGCAACCTCAGTGGATGACTTTGCCAATGCTGTATTGCTCATGGCATCGGATTTGAGTGCGGCTATTACTGGTCAATCCATTGCTGTGGATGGTGGTTTGACGATGCCTTAACGAGGCCTCAACGATGAATCAACAATGCTTTAAGCGGTTAGTGGCATAGATTAAGACACTAAAAAATGTATAGGTTTTCAAAATTAAAAGATGAATCACTTGATAAGCAACTTGATTGAATTAAGAAGAGGAATGAGATGAATAATCGTAAACGTGCTGCAATAATCACGGCTGTGCTTGGTATCGTCGCCTTTATGACGCTGTTTAACGCTGGCTCACCGACCGCTATTATTAATTGGCCAGTTGAGACCTATATGGGTTTGGCATTTACGATTGGCTGGTTGAGTAGTGTGCCCAACTGGCTGGCTTATATATTGGCGGCAGTGGTACTTGTTTTGATTATGGTCGGGTTTTATAAAATTGGTGGTTGGGTTTATGGATTGATTGCAGCGAAGGGTTGAGTCTTTCTTTTCGGGTTAAAATTTCAACCTATACAGCCCCTAGTCATGTTTGAAAAAAAGTGGCTAAATAAGCAAGTTAACAATATAACAGATTAAAAATGGTTGCTTGCGTTGTTCATTATTTAGTACGTAATTAGGACTAAAAACTTTCAATCTAGAAATGAATAAAAAGTGGCCTGATAAAAATGTTAGTGAAGAGAAGTCATTTATGATCGCCTCAAAAAATATCTATAAAGTTGTCGTTATACTATTTATAGCTATATATACAACTGCCTGCCAAGAAGAAGGGCAAAACAATAAAGTCTATGAGACGGTATGTGTTGATGCAGATACCTCGATTAAAGGCGATGTAACAGACAATGGTATTTTATGGTCGCTAACCCACAAAGATTTAAAGTATATCTTATCATTGGTCACACAAGAGTCTGATAGAGATATTTATATCATGAACTCTATAACCACTTGTGATATGACATTCAAAGATATCAAAATACATAATAATATTTGTGAGATTACTTTAAATGCTGGTGCTTATGGCTATGTAGAATGCAGCGATGGTTCTAAGTATAGCTTTGGTTGTTATAAAGATGAGTGCAGCCAGTACTTTCCATTTCCGTACGAAGAGCAAAATTAAAGGTAAGTATTTTTTAATAAAGCTTTCAATAAAAATAGTCAGAGACTTTAATAATTTTGAAATACAGTATTATGCAACATCTTACTATTGTTAGTTTAGATAACTATGAAATTGAAACTGTATAAGGCTTAGCTTAGATCCAAACGCTCAAGCACCGACTGAATACCACGCTCTTCAATCGTGCCTGTGACAAAATCTGCACGCGCAATCAAATCCGGTTGCGCGTCACCCATCGCTACGGCAAAGCCTACCAAATCAAACATCTCCAAATCATTCATGCCATCGCCAAACGCCATGCAGTCGCTAGCGTCGATGCCATAATATTCACAAACATCGAGAATGCCACGCGCTTTTGAGGCGTCACTCGGTAAAATATCCGCGCCGATATGATGCCAATGCACTAATTTCAATCCATCCGAGGCAAAATCGATATCTTGCATTTTATCGACCTGATTATTAAAAAATACCGAGCACTGATAGACTTCATTACTTTGGTAATAACAGGGATCAACGATTGAGTTCGGCGTCCGCGCATTAAACTCTCGCAGACGATCGTTTTCATCTGACCACGCGATATGCGTCGCAGAATCGAATTTATGAATAAGTTGACTGGCTTGGCACAGCGTTACGATTTTAGCCGTTTGCATATCTGATAATGGATAGTGACTGATTCTGCTATGGTTATCAAAGCTATATTGACCATTCATACAGATGATAGCGTCGAGGACATCGGCTTCAAGTAACGCTAAAATGTCAGGCGGTAATATGGCTTTTGAGCGACCTGTGGAGATGACTAATTTAACATCGCTGTCGGCTAAGGTTTCTAAAGTGGCTTGATTGTGTTCTGCGATAATTCCTGCACGACTTAGCGTATCATCAATATCAAAAAAGATGATCTTTGGCGTTGGAATTTTATTGGTACTTGAGGCGCCGCTGGCTTTGAATTCGGTAAACATAAATATCCTTTATAGTTTTATACTTTATTTTTTATTGCAAGTGTTATTTTATAGATACTAGCTTAAGCTTCTTTATCAAGTTTTTTTAAGAAATCATTAGCATTTTTTAGATGCTCTTTTTGTTGAGCTTTATCCATCTTATCCCACATCGATAGTAGCATACCAATACGCGGATTCTTTTCAAAAAAGTCACGATGGACATGCATAAAGCGCCAAAACAAGCCATCCCATATCGCCGCCCATTCTAATGTCTCGCCTTTGGATTTGACGGGATAATCACTCATTTTATTAATATAATTACTACCACTGATATACGGCTTAGTCGCCATAAGACCACCATCGGCAAACTGACTCATGCCATAGATATTGGGCACCATGACCCAGTCATAGGAATCAATAAATAGCGGAGTTTTTCAAGGTAGTTGTCACCATCAAGCCCAATTAAGCAGCTTGTAATCTCATCTTTTCTGGCTCTTTTACA
>NZ_JBEOOY010000019.1:0-65590 GCF_040309585.1 Psychrobacter sp. GW64-MNA-CIBAN-0177 | reverse complement strand
AAAAGAGCCAGAAAAGATGAGATTACAAGCTGCTTAATTGGGCTTGATGGTGACAACTACCTTGAAAAACTCCGATAGATAACCTATGCTTTATCAATGACTAATAACAAATGAGCTTTATATATGTTAGATCATTCAATTCCAAAGACCTTATTTAAAATGTGGTTGTGTGTGTCCCTACTATTTACGATAGGAGTTAGTCAGTCGCAACTTGCTATGGCAGCTGACACTTCTTATGCTGATAATACGTCCAAGACCGCAGAAGAGTTGAGATTAGAGTATCTCGAAGCGCTTGAAGAAGAGCAGAACAAGCTATATTTTGAAAACTTTGCAACCAATCCTGATGATATTCCGATCAGTGAGTATGAAGGAGGAACTGATCGATACTTTGGAGATTTAGTATTAAGAGGTGATGAGCTTATATTAAAAGTTTCAGGTGGTAAGCTACTTATTATTATCCGAAACGAGCGTCAAGAGCAGCTCAGGCAGCAACTTATACAGTTTGTATCAGAGCATAGTGAAGTGTCAGTCAAAGTTGGTATACAAGGTCTGATAAACCCAAGAAGTAATCAGACAACAGACAGTTTAGATGAATTGGTTCTTGTGAATTACAACGGTTTAGAAGCCAATGCCACTCATAATCTTTTTAAGATGCTTAAGGTATTGAATGATGAGGAGTGAGGTTATAAACAGATAAAGCAACATTTGCAGGGTTTGATGTAAATTCAAGCTATATCGCAGGTAAGAATGATAATTACGTTATTAGTATAGCCTATGGAGGTTCAGCTGTAACAGGTCTTGCTTCAACATACCTATTGGGTTTTACAGCATTTACAGGTGTGGGCGTCTTTGTTCTAATTGCATTCATTGGTATCAATCTATTTATCGGCTACTGGAAAAAGACAGGTATGGAGAATTGGCTCAAACATGGTATATGGGGTACAGATAGCAATAATTGGTCACTTAAGCATACGCTAGAGCAGTTTGACCGCGCTGTGGTCGGTGAAGACATCGACCTCAAGGATAATTAAATGATAGATACTGAAGGGCGTAAACCATATTCAAAATTAAGATATTACGAGGTCGGAAAAAATGTTTCGAATCTTAAGAAGATTGGCGATTTCAAATGGTTAGATAAAAAACAGATCCATGACGTACCACTTTATTCGCAGCGCACTGTTGTACAGTTTAATTCAACCTATATGGAGCTGATAGGCCGGCAAGATAGAATACGCGGAGATGTAACTGTTTGGGGGCTCTTTTTCTTTGGCCTTGTGACGTATGCTTTATATGTTATGGGAGTATTATTTCTTATAATATTTGCTAATAGCGCGGCTTTAGGCAGTATTATTATATTATTCGTAATAATACTTTTAGGTATTTTGACACATGTACTACCATTACTCTCAACCGAACTATTTACCTATACCTATTTACCGATTCGTTTTAACCGTAAAACCCGTAAAGTCTATGTGCGCCAAGCCAATCGTAGAGTAGAAGTCTTTGACTGGGATGAGCTACGGTTTTATATGGCGACTACTTATAAAGATGGTGGCGATGTTCGTGGTATCACACTTGCTGATGATGGTGTGACGATTACTGGTATGTTTAGTTTGCCTTTTGTCAGTGATTTGACAGCTAAAGAAATACTAGGTGGAACACAACTGAAACAACATTTTGAATTTGTCCGTCGCTATATGGAAGGTGATGATAAACAGCTTGCAGAAGTCAAAAATGCTATTCGTTATATCCATCCAGTACATATAAAAAGGGAAACCCCGTTAGCCTCTTTCCAACGAGCTACACTAACCGCACTTGACTCAGATGAAAATATGGAATATCCAAAGGAGGCATTAAGATTAAACTGGACACATCTAGCAATTATCATACAACTTTGGCTACGCTACCTAGGGCGTCTACTCTCTATCAACACCAGCATTACCCCCAAATTTAGCCCAGAGATAGAAGCTGAATGTCAGATAGATCCTAATGATCCGTATGACTTAAACAAAAACTTGCCCGAAGGCAATATTGAAGATACAAATCAACCCATTTGGAAAAAGCTGACACATAGCATCTTGCTTATTTTATTTGGTATCGTCATGTTATTCGTTTTTGCATTTTTTATTGATATGATAGGGGCAATTAAAGGCTACGACACAGGGCTAGCCTATAAGCTACTGCATTTGTTTCATTTAGTGTGATTAAATTTTTTACTATGCATATGATTGCTTAGAAAAACAAGAAGGCTGTGAATGCAATTACGCGACGACTTCGCCAAACATATCAGTGAGCTGCACAATCCTATTGACCGTCCTTATACCGCTATCGTTTATGGCTGTAAATCTGGTTTTGTAATCCTCATGATATACCAGCTCATTCTTCAACACGCCCCATATTGCTCTGTACCGACAAGCTTGCCTTGATTGGCTTTGTTATGCCAGTTTGATAGCGTTTGCATGGCAATACCTAACTGCTTTGCAGTAGCTGAGATATTGCCATTATTATCTGCTATCTTCTTAACGGCTTCGGCTTTGAATTCGTTACTGTAGGTTCTTACTTTCTTAGTCATGATAAACTCCGATTAATACGCTTAGTTTACCAAGTTTAGGTGTACGGTTTCTTCAGCATAGCTCAATTACGACTTAGTAGCTCTTCATAGTCACGCCAAATCTCACAGGCACGAGCGAATGAGACGTTTGGATATACGCCAAGCGATATACGTTTATTTTTTGAGTGAGTAGGAGACAGGTATCGATAAACCCAAGACTTAGTGCCGTTAGGTCTGACCATGAGATACAGCATAGGATGATTTTTGACAGAGACCAGATATTCCTTGTCATCGACTTTATGACTGCTGATGCTGCGGTCGGAGCTGATAGGTTTGCGTGCTTCCATAACTGACACCCCAATGTACATTTAAAAACCAGTGTACATAGTAGTGTACATCAGATGCATGGATTGGGATAGATAGAGCAGGACAGTATAGAACGCCAGATACAACAAAGCCCCTGAGATCAGGGGCTTTAGTTATTCTATAAGATAGTATAGAACTATATAATGGTACCCGGAGCCGGACTTGAACCGGCACGCTATTGCTAGCGAGGGATTTTAAATCCCTTGTGTCTACCAATTTCACCACCCGGGCAAAAATTGTTTTATCTTTAACATAAGCTAGCTGATAGACCGTCTAGTTACTAGATAAGTGCTCGCTATTATAAGCGGTTATGCTAATAATGCAAGCCAAAATTAATGTAAAGTTAATAAATAATTGGAGGCTGGAGTCGGAATCGAACCGGCGTTAACGGAGTTGCAGTCCGCTGCATGACCACTCTGCCATCCAGCCAATCAAGGTGGCCTATATTAGCAAAAATATAATAAATTACAAGTCATTTTTTTGATAAACGCTCGTTATTTATTAGATTAAGAGTATTTAAGCATTATTCATGTTTATTTGAACCATTTAATCAAACATATGCGCGCCTCGACAAGCTATTGCTTAGCGAGGTGTGCATAAAAAATAATACAGTCTAAGCTATTAAATAATGTCTTTATTATTACGTTGGGCTTTTTTGATGTCGCGATAGGTGGCGGTGCAAATCAATACCAGCACCCCCAAGGTAATCGCTGGCCAGACTAAAATATATAATCCGTAGATAAGCGTGCTGTCCATATTGTCTCCTTATAGTATTCATTGATAGGTAACACTTAGCGAGTGACTTGCTAGGTGTTACCAGATATCCGTCAGGGCTACTGTTATTTAGCTCTTTGTTATGGGTGCTACTTTGGGCTTTTTATCGTAGTCACCAACACGTTGTTTGATCAGATCAAAGTCGAAATGCTCATCACCCATGAGACTGACGACCACACAAACGATAGTACTGGCACCGTAAGCGGTCAGTGAAGCGAGTAGGATCATGTACTGGCGTAAGAATCCAGTCGCAAACATTAACATCAGCACCAAGGTAATAGCAGCCGCGCCCATGCCAATCTTACGACCTAAGAAACCAAATACCATCAGACCGATGACCACCGCGCCACCGACACTGGCTAAGATTTCAAAGAATAGGGCGGTGATGCCAACAATAGGTATCAACTCAAAACGCGCTACACAGAATAATAAAAGTCCGACAATCACTGCTGAGGTAAAGGCGACGTTGGTCACACGATTCCAGAATACACTGGCGATGACAGGGAAAACAATTGCACCCCATAAGGCACCAACAAATACCAGCATCACTAGAATATCAAGCTTGAAGCTGGCAAAGATGAGTCCCGCTGCCGTCGCGACAATCATCGTGCCACGACCGACGAGCATCATAGTTTTTGGCTTGATGCCACCTTTTTTGGCGATATTTTTGGCATAAACATCAGCCATCATGATGGTTGATAGCGCCGACAAATCCGAGTCAGCCGTTGAAGATAATGAACCAATGACCAAAATAAAGAATAACGCAATAAAGACCGGATGCAGATACATACTGACCATTTGTGGAATCAAGTTGTTCATATTGCCATCAAGTGGTTCGATGCCAATGGTCAAAGCCATTAAGCCAATCATACCAAGCCCAATGACGATACCGGCATAACCGACTGTGGCGGTAACAAATGTCGCCTTAATTTTAGTTTTATCAATGGCAAATAAGCGCTGGGTAATGGTTTGATTACCGATAGCATAGGCCAATACTGCGACAAAATAGGGTGCACCTTGCTGAAAAAAGGCTTCAGAGGAAAAGAAATCCTGCTGCTCTAAGGTCAAATTCGATAGTCCGCTGACCATCACTGCAGGACCACCCATGGAGAATAGTACCGCTGGAATGATGATGACACCAATGGCCATCAAAGCGACCAATTGGGCAAAATCAGTAAAGACTGAAGCACGAAACCCTGAGGTTAAGGTATAGCTCAATACCCCGACACCCGCGATAATTACCCCTGTTTGGAATGATAATGGTGACAATACTGACACCAATGCCCCAGCAGCGGTAAAGTTGACCATCAAGCTAATTAAGCTGCCCATAAGGTTGGATATGGCTAAAATTAATTGGCTTGATGAGCCGTGGCGGGCGTGGATAAGCTCACCTAAAGTGTGACCGTTGGGAGCAAGCTCACGAAAGCGCATCCCAAAAGGGTAGATGAACAAAATCATCAGCGCGCCCCAAAAGCCGTAATGTATCGGCCCTGATACGCCGTATTTATAGCCAGAGGTGGCAGCGGCATAAAAGGAAGCGGCCCAAATCCAGGTGGCGGTCATACTTGCCGCGCCCATACCGAAGCCAACACCGTGACCTGCAACCATAAAACCAGTGGTAGATTCTTTGTCTTTTTTGATTAATAAAGATAAGAGATAGGTACCGCCGTAAAACGCGACCAATAATAAAATAATGGTGAGCGCCGAAAATTGGAACAATGACTCAGTTTTCAAATTCATACCTCGCAATTGTTTTAAATGAGTAAAAGTTAAGCGGTATTGATTACCCCTTAACGGTTAGAAATAGATTTGTGCCTACTGCAGTAGGTGTTATGACAATAGAACTTATAAAGCACATTAATAGAGCGCATACGATTCGCGCATATCAATAGCGATGACACAAATTGTCATGACAAATTAATAATAAAGTGAGGTGCAGCTGACTATGGTAGTGGGGGTTGTTGACCACACTAGTAATAAATAAAACAATAGCGGCAACTCTCAATATGCGTCTGTTAATGGCTTAGCCATTACGCTGTCAAGTATGCATACTCGATAGTAGCTGGATGCTAAAACAGACTCATATACCATGTCCGCTTAGCAAGATACAGATAAGCACGAGACCATAATATCTTGGCCTGAGCTAAATTTAGACAGCTTTATCAGCTGAAATAAGCAACGTTTTGGATAGCGTTTTATCCAATCATCGCATGTGACGCATTGTCCGTGTTCATCATCTCAAATAAAGTTATTCGTTATAATCAACGAAAATTACTTACTATTGATAAATAAAACTACAGCCATGTTAAATGTATGTAACATGTTCGTGCACTAAGAGTAACCTATTATTTACGTAATCTCAAATTTATCCATAGATAGACAGGCATTAGCCATCACTAAACGCTCATGCTCATAGAGGGAGAGAGAGGGCAAACAACTGATTTTAATGAAATATATAAGATAGGGTCGTGCTAAGGAAGAGATGAAATTAATAGGATGAAGTTTGTTAAATTGGGAGGATAGAGAACCGCCATGTTTTAAAAACCAGAGTAATAAGTCACTCTATTATCACGTAAAAATCCTGCCAACCCCAAGCCATAGCGCTCTGCGACACACACGGCAGTGCTAGTGGGTGCAGACATACCGACCAACCAAGGTATTTGGCTACGAATGGATTTTTGTACCAGCTCGATCGATAGGCGCGAGGTCATCACTACACAGTCGACATCTACTTTGTGTCGTAGTTGCCAGCCAATGAGCTTGTCGAGGGCATTGTGACGGCCGACATCTTCAAAGAGATGTAAGTGTTGCCCTTGCATGGTTGCCGCCGCATGGACAGCGCCTGTTAGTTGATGGGTATGTTGGGTGGCATCTACTTGTGCGCGTATTTGCAATAGGTAGTCAAAACTTGGCATCGCAGCTTTGTTTCTAACACTATTTTCGGGTTGATTTTGACTTTTATCATGAAATCCACTTGCCAGATTAGTTTCTAAGTCACTCTTTAAGTCTCTTTCTAAGTCTCTTTCTAAGTCTCTTTGAAAATGCTCTTGTGAATGGTTATTTGATTTATAGCCACTTAGGTCAGGCAACGCTTGGGTCAAACCTGTGATACCGCACATACCGCACCCTGTACGCCCTGCCAGCTGCCGCCGTTGGGCTTGGATGCGCTGATGACTGCGCTGATTTAAAGTCAATTCCACCACATAAATATCGTAATCCTGCAGCTGTGCTAAGGTTTGCTCAAAGGAACCAGCCGTATCATTTTCATCCATTGAGTCTTGAGTAAATCTTTGATAGCTTGCCATATCTGTCAGCTGGGTCACTTCCCAGTCTAATAAGTCATGGCTGTGTTGAATCAAACCTTCGCTGAACAAAAAGCCTATCGCTAGATATTCTAGCTGATAAGGGCTTGCCATCAATACTGCATAATGAATGCCGTTAATGATAATAGAAATCGCTGCTTCTACGACCAAATTTGCTGATTGATCTTCAATATACGCTTGCTGGCTACCACCTGATTCTGTAGGTGCATAGTAATATTTTTGTACCAAATGCGCGCGCGATAGTGGTGTCACAGTAGATTCTGCCGTCGCTTCAGACATATCGATGGCTGAAGCTTGAGTGTTTAATTTAGTCATTATAAGTGCTGACAGTCTTTTATCATTGTTGACATAACTCACCTTTCATCTTGCAAACTATCTTAGGCAGAAGCTGCCAACTCGCCTGCATTGACGCGCTCTAAGGCCACGGTAACAGACTTGTAGGCAGGGATATGAGAGTCTGGCGCATGCGTGTCCAAATCAAACAAGTCATTACATTCAGGATAGTAGGTAGCCACAGCGTTGGCGGCGATATCCATGTCGGTAAGTATCAAAGGTCCCAATGTGCGTTGCTCACCATGGCTGTCTTGACGCGACACCACAACATGATCGCCTTTTTGCCAACCCAATCGTGTCATTTCATCCGGATGCATAAACAAAACATCGCGGCGATTGGTCTGACGATAACGGTCTTGATAGCCAAATATCATGGTGTTAAATTGATCATGGCTCCGTACACTAGTCAACTGCCAGATCTTCTGCTCCGAGTGTTGACTGTCATCAGTATTTTGCGCATTTTGGGCATCAATTTTAGAGGTGGACGTTTTCTCTGCCATTTGGCTTGCGACATGAGTAATCGGGTATTTTGGTACTTCAAACTGCGCTTTGCCGCTATCGGTGTTCCACACGCGATGACGAGCCGCATGATATAAATGAAAGCCGCGCTCAGCCTCACGGATACGCACGTTGAAGTTCTCAAAGCCATCGATAGCTTGGGCGATATAATCACGAATCAAATCGAAGTCTTCTGCCATCGCTTGCCAAGGAATGGCTGAGTCAGAGCCAAACATCTGGGTTGCAATATCGGCGACTATCTGTGCTTCAGATTTTAGCGTATCGCTGATGGGCTTGAGGCTACCTTGAGTGGGTACTATCTGACACATTGAATCTTCAATTGTGGCAAACTGCTCACCTTTAGCCGTGATTAAGTGTTCGGTACGACCGACACAAGGTAGAATGAGGTTATTTTCACCCGGATACAGCATGGTTTCGTTTAGCTTGGTGCCAACAAAGACGTTAAGCTTATTTTTGGTCAATGCTCGTTGGATGTTATTTGAGTCAGGCGCTGCAACCGAGTAGTTGCCACCCATACTAAAGAAAGCCTTAATATCACCTTGTATCATCGCTTTTGCCCCTGCAACGACATCAAGACCGTTGTCTTGTGGCATTGGGTGCTCGAACACACGTTCTAGGCTATCAAGTAAGCTTTGCTTGGGACGCTCATGAATACCCATGGTGCGATCGCCTTGCACATTGGAGTGACCCCGCACAGGTGACGCACCCGCACCGTCAATACCTATCATACCCATCAACAGTAGCAAATTGGTAATCATAGCGACATTGTCATCGCCCTGCACATGCTGGGTTATGCCCATACCCCAAGTGCAAATAGTCGCTGGACTGGCGGCCACCAGCTTAGCAAGATTAATAATTTCTGCTTGAGAAATACCGCAACCAAGCTGAATATCTGCCCATGATTGTTCGGTCAACCACTGTTTCAATGGCTCAAAACCAGAGGTATGGGTTGTAATAAAGTCAGTATTAATTTTATCATTCTCAATCAGCCATTTAGCCAAACCCGTCAGTAGAGCCGCATCACCACCGATTTGAATTTGAACGACCTCATCGACCATGTCATCACTCTGTCCTGCCGCCATATGAGTTGGTTTTTGCGGGTTTCTAAACTTACTTAAGCCTTGTTCACGCATAGGATTTATCGAGATGATTCGACATCCTTGCTCGTGAGAGTGGGCAAGCATCTCAAGCATACGGGGATGGTTGGTTGCCGGGTTTTGTCCAAACATCAATATCAATTTGGCTAGCTCAAAATCCTCTAGTTTCACCGTCGCTTTACCGATGCCTAATTGCTTGCCAAGCATGACCGAGGTTGGTTCGTGACACATGTTAGAGCAGTCTGGTAGGTTGTTAGTACCAAAACAGCGGACGAATAACTGAAACATAAAGGCAGGCTCGTTAGTGACGCGACCTGAGGTATAGAACAGTGCTTCGTCAGGTGAATTAAGCTGTTCCAACTGCTCAGCGACATGCTCATAAGCGGCTTGCCAAGAGATGGGTAGATAATGATCTTGCGTGGCATCGTAGTATAGCGGTTCGGATAATCGACCGATATGTTCTAACTCATACCCTGACCAACCTTGTAGCTCTGTGACCGAGTGCTTGGCAAAAAACTGTGCATCTGCACGGGTAGACATGGTTTCACTTGCCAGCACCTTGATGCCTGTCTCACAGACATCTAGCGCTTTGTGTGACTTGTGATCTGGCCATGCGCAGCCTGGACAATCAAAGCCACCCTTGGGTTGATTGCTGTTTAATACGCTCAAGCTACCACGCAAAAAAGCCTTATAATCCATGAGTTTGCGAGTAGAGGCAATCAGAGCAGGCCAACCAGCAGCAGGATGAGTATAAACAGGGATTTTGCGCATGGCAGACCTCATAGATAAATAGCGATAAGAATAATAAGTAGGTTTTGATATAGGTATTGATATAGCAACTATATAATGACTGACCAAAACTTGGTAGGATCATTAACTATTGATAACAAAAAACGCCTGCTATTAAACAGGCGTTTTTATATTTAGCTCCAAAGTATCTGCTAGGGTCTGTTGAACATTCAAATATTAGGACTGCTGATCCCTAAAGTTGCCCCAAACCTTTTATCAAATCAGGCGTAAACCGACGATAATGTCGAGACCTTAGCTAGGTTTACAACAACGTTTGGGACGATTTTAGTATCAGCCTTTCAGGGCAGGGCTATTTTTTGCCAATACATGGCGAAATTATCTAACCTAGAATGACTAGGCGTCAAGAGTTTCACTGCGTATTGTCTAAAAAATAGCCACTGCCAGTGCCACATTTGAATGTTCAACAGACCCTAAATTATTTAACTCAATATTAAGCTATCATCTTCAACTTTTTCGCCGCGTGTTTGCTCAAACATATCAAGTAAATCATGCACTGTCATATCTTTACGAATATCACCAGCGACATCTAGTACGACTTGCCCTTGGTGCAGCATGACGGTACGTGTGCCATGTGCCAATGCTTGCTGCATTGAGTGGGTGACCATCATGGTTGTGAGCTTATTGTCAGTCACAATCTTATCCGTTAACTCTAAGACAAAAGCAGCGGTTTTAGGGTCAAGGGCAGCAGTATGCTCATCTAGCAATAAAATCTTAGAAGGCTGTAAAGAGGCCATGAGCAGACTGACTGCTTGGCGCTGACCACCGGATAGTAGACCCATACGGTCGGTTAGACGGTTCTCTAAGCCCAATTTTAAAACGGCCAGTTTTTCGCGAAACAAATCACGGTTATTCTGATTTAGCGCAAAGCTCAGACCGCGTTTGCCACCACGTTTATAGGCCAATGCCATGTTTTCTTCAATGGTCAGAGCTTCACAAGTTCCAGCCATTGGGTCTTGAAAGACACGCGCGACCCAATGAGCGCGTTGATGGGCAGTTTTCTTAGTGACATCAATACCATTTAATAAAATTGACCCACTATCGACGCGCGTGGTGCCGCTTACAGCGTTCAAAAATGTCGATTTACCAGCACCATTGGTACCAATGACGGTCACAAATTCACCATCAGCGATGTTTAGATTAATACCACGCAGTGCAGGGTTTTCGATAGGCGTGCCCGGGTTAAAGGTCAACCGTAAATCAGTGGCTTGCATCATAATCGTTATTCCTTATTGTCTCTTCAAGCTTAATACGGTTATTTACCGTCTGTATTGGCTGTCATTGAACGCGAACTTTGCGTGATAAAAACTTGGTTTTCGCTTTTGGTAATACCAAAGCCAATACCACGAGTAGAGCGGTAATCAAGTTTAAATCTTGCGGGCCAAAACCAATACTACGCAGCGTGTCGCTCGATAGCGCGACCTGAATAAACAGCTTGTATAGTACCGCACCGACGATGACCGCAAAGGTAATGAGCCAGATACGTTTGGCTGGAATGATAGTCTCACCGATGATAACGGCTGCTAGACCAATGACAATAGTACCAATACCGATAGAGATATCTGCGCCACCTTGGGTCTGCACAAACAACGCCCCTGCAAGTGCAATTAGGCCGTTAGAGACGGCCATACCGATAATGGTCATCCAAGAGGTATTAATGCCTTGCGCTTGGGCCATACGGAGGTTTGAACCAGTTGCACGCATAGATAGGCCAGTTTCAGTGCTATAAAACCAATCTAAGAATAACTTGGCAAGCAGTATGACCACACCAATAATCAGACAGCGCATCCAATAGCCGTTGCCATCTGTCACTAAGGTACTAAATACCGTGGTTTCACCCAGTAGTGGCAAGTTCGGCGCACCCATGATGCGTAGGTTGACAGAATATAGAGCGACCATCACTAAGATACTGGCAAGTAGTTGCAGGATGCCAAGTTTGACGTGCAACCATGCAGTGACGATACCAGCGACTGAACCTGCTAGCATACCAAAAGCGCATGCCAACCATGGATTGACACCAGCGACGATAGAGATGCCCGCGACGGCGCCGCCTAATGGAAAGCTACCATCAGCGGTCAAGTCAGGAAAGTCGAGGGTGCGGAATGAGATCAGCACACCAAGTGCCACTAGGCCATAAATCAGACCACTTTCAAGCGCACCAAAAAAAGCAATTAAAGACATAAGAGATCAATAAGTCATAACCAAGCGTTCAGCAATGCATGTTCTGATCATTAATTCATAAAATAAATAGCGTATAAACGCGCACTTATCTATAAATCTAACAGTCAGCTTTCGCTAAACGGCTAAGCGGTGAATTTAACAGATTAAGCAATCTGCGGTTAGGGTAAACCAAAACATATCACGATGAAAAACTATCATAAGCTACCTTGGTTCAAAGCTTTTATTCATAAATATTAGAGACTTAGATACTGCACAATGACTGTATAAGCAAACACGGCCTTATAAGCAATGCCTTAAATAAAAAGCCATTAAGCAACAACCAGTCAAACCAGCACTGCTTAAACAAGAAGCCCAGCCTACTGACTCATAGCTGGGTTTCTTGTTTAAGCATTTGGCATCATAGCCTGACGTTAAGCGATAAAATTTGATTATATTATATAGTCGAATTATCGTTTACCTAGCAGCTGCTAATAAAAGCCAAGTATAAAGGTGCGCTATTCTACCACTTCTTTTGCTTTATCGATAACTGCTTGTGGCAAAGTAACGCCTTGTTCTTTGGCATGATTTGGACTGACGTACAAATCAAGCATTTGCGGCGTATAGACAGGGATAGCGCCCGCTTTTTCACCATTTAGGATGCGTACCACGATTTTACCAGTTTCGCGGCCAAGATCGTAATAGTTTACGCCTAAGGCAGCAATCGCGCCGCGTTCAACCGAGCTGGTATCAGACGCAATCAGTGGGATTTTGCTTTCTTTAGCGACTTGATATAGTGACTCATAGGCCGATACGACATTGTTATCGGTTGAGGTATAGATCATATCGACCTTACCTTCGAGGCTACGAGCGGCCATGGCAATATCAGTACTACGCTGAGCAGGCGCTTCGAGGACATTGATACCTAGTGGTGTCAGTTTCTCTTTTAAGTTTTTTAAGATAATTGTTGAGTTAACTTCGCCCGGACTATAAACATAGCCGACGTTCTTTAAGCTAGGAATGATTTGACGCATCAATTCGATTTGTGGCTCATAAGGCAGTGCATCAGAGCCGCCAGTGACATTGGTACCAGAGCCATCTAGTTTTGTGACTAGTTTGGCTGCGATTGGGTCAGTGACTGCCGAAAATACTAAAGGAATGGTGCTAGTCGCCGCAGCTACTGACTGCGCTGATGGCGTACCAATCGCGATGATAACATCTGAATTGTCTGCGACGAATTGCTTGGCAATCTGTCCTGCAGTCGCTGTATTGCCTTGGGCGCTTTGGAAGTTCACCGTTAAGTTTTCACCGTCCTTAAAGCCGGCCTCATTAAGCTCATCGATGACGCCTTTGCGCACATCATCAAGTGCTGGATGCTCAACGATAGCAGTGATAGCCACCGTCTTCATTTCTGTGGCAGTATCGCCATTAGCGGCAGCATCAGTGCCGCTAGCATCTTGCGCTGGTTGATTACAGCCAGTCAAGATAGCGGTACAAACGCCGCCTAGTAGTAGCGCCTTACTAAAATTAAAACGTCCAAAATTTTGATACAACATAGGTCTCACTCCTGAAAATAATAATGTGTCCGTACATTATTTAATAATTAAAAATTAAGGGCAGCTGTCTATACAGATGGCTGACTGTTATTTGTCCGCACTCTGCGCTTTTTCGTCGACATTAATGGCATTTTTTAACAAGTCATCTGTCAAGCTCACCCCTTGCTCTGCCGCGTGTTTAGGGCTTGCGTACAAGGTTAAGGTATTCATCACTTCAGGCTTGATCGTATTGATCGCTTCGCCATTTAATACGCGATAGACCATTTTGCCCGTGGTACGGCCAAAGTCATAATCGTTGACACCTAGCGCCGCTGTCGCACCGCGTCTCACACTAAACTCGTCTGAGGCAATAACCGGAATATCAAGCTCATTGGCAGCACCAGCCATTGCTTCAAACCCTGACACAACGTTGTTATCTAATGAGGTATAAATGACATCGACGCGACCAGCAAGACTACGAGTCGCCATCGCAACGTCAGTTGGGCGATTGGCTGTCACATCTAAGATTTTCAGACCACGCGCTGGTGCGAGTTTTTTAAGCTGATTGAGCACCACTACAGAATTGATTTCACCTGGGCTATAGACGTAGCCAATGGTTTTTGCATTGGGTACAATCTTTAGAATGTTGTCTAACTGCGGCTCAATCGGTAACTCGCTTGATAGTCCTGTCACATTAGATTGGATAGGCACGTTGTTTTCATTAATGAGCTTCGCTGCGACAGGATCAGAGATAGCCGTATAAATAACCGGAACCGTTTTGGTTGAGGCCACAATTGATTGGGCAGAGGGCGTCGAGATTGCGACGATGGCATCGGGATTGTCTCCTGCAAACTGCTTGGCAATCTGTCCTGCTGTCGCTGTATTACCTTGGGCGCTTTGAAAGTTGACCGTTAGGTTTTGGCCTTCGACATAGCCATTATCAGCCAGCTCATCAATGATACCGCGGCGCATCTCATCTAATGAAGGATGCTCGACGATTTGCGTGATGGCCAAAGTCTTGGCGGGCTTATCGGTATCAGCGACTGCACTCTCACTATTGGAGGCAGTGTCGGTAGAGTTTGAGCAGCCAATCAATCCAAGGGTGGCGCTGATAGCAGCACCATAGAGGCTTAAGCGTAAAGTAGAAGCAATAGTCATTATTATAGTAACTCATCGGTTATATCAATCATAAAAACCACACCAACATTCTCGGATTCGTTAAAACTACTCAGGGTAGTGTTTGGATTCGTCTTCGCTGTGTTTGATTTTTACAGATAGTATTGGAAAATGCAGGTTAGCCGAGTCAATGCTATGTTGATGCCAAGATAGCAGGCTAACAATAAGGTAATCGTTCCGTCGATCATTATGTTCATATTATGACAGTAATGTAAGTTATCGCAATAAAAAATTAAAGCGTATTCGTCACCCGTATTATTCAGCCATATAAGGATGGTTTTACTGAGCAGCTTCTGCATCTTTATGCTAGGGTCTGTTGAGCATTCAAATATGGTACTGGTAATCGCTTGCACTTGGTTTGCTTGTATCGAAATTATTGCCATTCCACTATCTATATAAATGACATAAAAAAAGACGCTACTTAGGGCGTCTTTTTTTATATTTAATCTATCGCTTAACTGTCAATCGAAGACCCGCCATAAACTACGAAATAGCCAGCCAATCACATAAAGAGGAATCTCTAGTATGTCGATAAAGTACAACCAATCCCAGATACTCGAAGGCTCTGAACGACGGTTACGCCGTGACTGTTTGATATCTGTGGTGATAATAAATAACAACGCGCTGATAACACCACTAGCAATGGCTATAAATAGTGCCGTTATATCTTCGATAAAATACCAGTAAACCAGCAAGCCTACTGTTAAATAAAGGAGAATATCTGCTAACAATCTCAGCAATACCACTATCATTCTCCAATATTTCGTGCATCAGCCATGTTAATTAAGCAAGCACATCACCAATGACGCAATCATCAGGCAAGGTAACGACCGTTAAGCCTGTCTTTGGATTGCCAGTTGATAGCACCATGCCTTCTGAGACACCAAACTTCATCTTACGCGGCGCAAGATTGGTCACGCAAATGACCTTTTTATTCAGTAATTGCTCAGGCTCATAAAACTTACGGATACCGCTGAATACATTGCGCGGCTTGTCTTCGCCAACATCTAGGGTGAACTGCAATAGCTTGTCCGCGCCTTCGACATGGTTACACTCTAAGACGTGCGCGACTTTCATCTCAACTTTGGCAAAGTCTTCGATACCGATATAGTCAGCCTGCTCATTATCACTACCAGTATTAGCCTCTTTCGCTGAGGGAGTGTTTTTCTTTGCTGACGTATTATCAGCATTAGCAACTGGAGTCGCAGTTTGAGCCAAAGATTCCTTTGACGCTTCAACCATCGCTGCGACGTCTTTTTCTTCGATACGCTGCATCAACGGTTTAAACTTATTGATTTTATGACCAAGCAACCATTGGTTACGGCTGGCAAAGCTTAGATCGTCAATGTTCAAAAACGCTTTAGCGTTGGCGGTTAGCTCAGGCAATACTGGCGCAAGATAAACCATTAATTGACGGAAGATATTAATCGCGACCGAGCAAACATCTTGAACTTCTTGCTCTGCGCCTTCGACCTTAGCAAGCGCCCATGGTTTTTTCTCATCGATATATTCATTGGCTTTATCAGCACATTGCATAATCAAACGCATGGCACGCGAGAACTCACGGTTTTCGTACGCGGCGGCAATTTCATCACCCGTTTTGGTGATGTCTTCTAATAAGTCTGACTCTACGCAAACCTCCGACAGCATACCGTCGTATTTTTTCACTAAGAATCCAGCACTACGACTGGCAATATTGACCACTTTACCAACTAGATCAGAGTTAACCTTTTGCATGAAATCTTCTAAATCAAGGTTGATATCCTCGACTTTATCAGACAATTTACTAGCAAAATAATAACGCAAGTACTCAGGATGTAAGTGATCAGCATACGTTTCGGCTTTAATGAAAGTACCACGCGACTTACTCATTTTTTCGCCATTGACCATCAAGAAGCCATGGGCAAAGACGCCGGTCGGCGTACGCAGCTCGCTACCCGCTAGCATCGCTGGCCAAAATAGCGCATGGAAGTAAACGATGTCTTTACCGATGAAATGATAAACCTCGGTCTTATGCTCGTTTTCTTGCATCCAATAACGATCAAAATCTAATTCGTTTTCAGTACCTTTGCGCTTATCACACAAGTTTTGAAAGCTCGCCATGTAACCGACCGGTGCATCGAGCCAAACATAGAAGTACTTGTCTGGCTCATCGCTTGGGGTATCTGGAATTTGGAAACCGAAATAAGGTGCATCACGTGAGATATCCCAGCTGGTCAGGCCAGCGTCAAACCATTCTTGCAATTTATTAGCGACCGATGTTTGCAAGCGATTGTCACTACGTGTCCAATCTTTTAAGAATTGCTCAAATTCTGGTAAATCAAAGAAATAATGCTTAGAGGTTTTTAGAATGGGTGTGGCATCAGACAACGTCGAGTATGGATCTTTGAGATCTGTCGCATCATAAGTGGTACCGCACACTTCACAGTTATCGCCATATTGATCCAGCGCACCGCATTCAGGGCAAGTACCTTTGACAAAACGATCCGCTAAAAACAACTGCTTTTCAGGATCAAATAATTGCTCAACGTCTTTAGTACTGATATGTCCAGCACTACTAAGACGACGATAAATCAGCTCAGAAAAATGCTTGTTTTCTTCTGAATGGGTGGTGTGATAATTGTCGAAGTCAATCAAAAACTTAGCAAAGTCCGCTTCATGCGAAGCTTTAACCGAGGCGATTTGCTCTTCGGGTGTTACACCATTGGCTTCTGCTTTGAGCATGATAGCCGTACCGTGTGCATCATCCGCGCAGACATAAGTGACCTGATGGCCTTGCGCTTTCATCGCACGCGCCCAAATGTCGGTCTGAATATATTCTACAAGATGCCCCAAATGGATATAGCCATTGGCGTAGGGCAGCGCACTGGTTACTAGAATCTCACGCACTTTTGTCACCTATATTTTTATATAAACGGGTTGGTTATCAAACGTCTTGAGCGCTTTATGGCGAGCGGACGCGATATTGTCAATACTAAAGCTTTTAAAATTTCTAAAAAAGGAAAAACCAAAAAAGTGTGCCTATGATACCGTAATTCGGCCAAATTTGTGACATTCCTCAGTAATTAATACGTTAATCAATATAATCATTGGCTCTATTATGCCGATAGATTTCTATGCATTTATCAGGTGTCAATAACCTATTTTATTTAAAGAACATAGTCGTAAAGCGGCGATAAAAAACCCACCAAGCAATCTGCCAAGTGGGTTTTGAGTTTGCACATTAAAACTCATCGATATTCAAAGCTCAAGAAATTGCTTGAAGCTTAAACGGTTTCTAAAATGAGCCAAACATCGTCCCTAGAATAATAACCGCGACTACCGCAATTAATGGAATAATCATCGTGACCATCGCAAGATTCAAGTAGGATTGCTTATGGGTCAAGCCACAAATCGCGAGTAGGGTGATGACCGCACCACTATGAGGGAGCGTATCCAAACCACCCGCTGCCATGACAGCAACACGGTGCATCAGTTCTGGATCAATACCAGCGGCAACCGCCATTCTTAAATAATCTTCACCCAACGTCGATAGGGCAATACTCAAACCACCAGAAGATGAGCCAGTAATACCAGCAAGGGTGGTCATCGCGACCGCTTCTGAGATAAGTGGGTTATCAGGCGTTAGGTTTAAGATGCTGTCACGAATAATAAGAAAGCCTGCCAATGAAGCAATGACCGCGCCGTAACCCACTTCTGAGGCGGTGTTAAAGATGGGCAACATCGAATCATAAGTACCACGGTTGATGGTTTTTTGTAGATTATTCCAATGACCGATACGCATGACTATCAATACGATAATAGCCACTACCAATGAGATAATAATAGACCACAGCCCCAGCGAACCGGCGATATTTAAATCCGGGAACTGAGCTTGTAAGCCGCTAAAGTCTAGTGAAGGGAACACTGCATAAGTTAATAAAGCGTTTAAGGCGATAACCAATACCAGCGGAATCATCGCAACGGTAAATGAGGTGTGATGCGTATCTAGCACTTCGTTTTGTTTTTTTACTGCACCAACGCCGCCTACATCCTCTTCGTCATGCTGACCATAGCCTTCACCTGCTGCGTTGGCTTTTCTGGCCCGTGACTGTAACCATAACCAACCACAGATAAACATGATCGTACCGCCAATAATACCCAAAATAGGCGCAGCAAAGACGTTGGTATTATAATAAGGAATCGGAATGGCGTTCTGAATGGCTGGTGTGCCGGGTAATGCCGTCATGGTAAAGGTAAATGACCCTAAGGCAATCGCTGCTGGAATTAAGCGCTTAGGAATGTCCGCCGCCTTAAACAAGTCTTTGGCGATTGGATAGATAGCAAATGCTACGACAAATAAAGAGACGCCGCCGTAGGTTAAAATAGCGCAAACTAAGATAACGGCTAAAATAGCTTTGCTGGCCCCAAGCTTTTCTACCACGGTTTTGGCAATCGCTGTTGCTGCGCCAGAATCTGCCATCAAACGCCCAAACAGCGCGCCTAGTAAGAAGATAGGGAAAAACTTGAGTAAAAACCCACTCAATGCACCCATAAAGATATCGGTGTAGGCAGGGATACTACTTAAGAAATCACCAGATAGGAATACCGCCAATATCGCCATAATTGGTGCTAAAATCAGCACGGAATAACCGCGATACGCAAAGAACATCAATAGTAATAAAGTAATGACAATAGCAAAGGTACTAAACATGATCGCCCTCCTTGGCAAAATTAAGGCAGCGAGTATGTAGGGCATATTAATATCGGTCAATAAAATGAATCAAAATAGATATTATTTAATAATTTATCAAATATAAGTCTGTCTTAAGACGACATTGTCCTACCATCTATGCCGCTACTGCGCTGGCCTGTATGTTCTTGTTGTTATTCTCTTCTCGCTAAGAGAATAATATGTTAACTTAGCATAAGAATCTTATAGATGATATATCGATAGAAATTGTATTAATATAGATATTGAAATATTGAGTAAAGTAACCCATTCATAATCATTGATGATAGAAGTTAATAACAAAAAATAGACTTGCAAGGAGATAAGCATGAGTCATTCTAAAGTATATAGCAGTGCTGAAGAAGCACTAAAAGGTATCGTCAACGATGGACAAACCCTCGCTATTGGTGGTTTTGGTCTGTGCGGTATTCCTGAAGCATTAATCGAAGCATTACGTGATAGTGGGGTAAAGGATTTAACTTGTATCAGCAATAACGCTGGTGTCGACGGCTTTGGTTTAGGCTTGCTATTACAAACGCGCCAAATTAAAAAAATGATTTCATCCTATGTCGGTGAAAACAAAGAGTTTGAGCGTCAATACTTGGCAGGCGAGTTAGATGTTGAATTAACGCCGCAAGGTACTTTAGCGGAAAAACTACGTTCAGGCGGTGCTGGTATTCCTGCTTTCTATACCGCAACTGGCGTTGGCACACTGGTCGCTGAAGGCAAAGAAACCCGTGATTTCGATGGACGTACTTATGTGCTCGAACATTCATTACGTGCTGATGTGTCATTAATCAAAGCGCAAAAAGCAGATAAAGCAGGTAATTTAATATTCAATAAAACGGCTCGTAACTTCAATCCAGACTGTGCAATGGCAGGCAAAATCACCATTGTCGAAGTTGAAGAAATCGTAGAAACGGGCACACTTAACCCTGATGAGATTCATCTACCGGGTATTTTTGTACAGCGTATTGTATTAAATAGCAATCCTGAAAAGCGTATCGAAAAAACCACGACCAAAGCAGTCGAAGGCGCTTAGAAGCAGAGTTTGTCAAAACCTTTTAAAAGATGACATTAATAATAGAGTATTGTAATACTATTCCTAAAAATTTGAGTGGCAAGAAAAACGAGTGAAAGTGCTACATTTAGTAGACTAAGCGAATTTGACACCATTAATCATATTTGTTGGGGTGGTCATAAAAATAAGGAAATTACCATGGCATGGACAAGAGAACAGATGGCACAGCGGGCTGCACAAGAATTAGAAGATGGCTATTATGTCAATTTAGGTATCGGTCTACCAACGCTAGTCGCCAATTATATCCCTGAAGACGTGGATGTTTGGTTGCAGTCAGAAAATGGTCTATTAGGTATTGGCGAATTTCCAACGGCAGAAAACGTCGATGCAGATTTGATCAATGCGGGTAAGCAAACCGTGACCGCAGAGGCGGGTGCTAGTTATTTTGGTAGTTCAGAATCCTTTGCGATGATTCGCGGCGGGCATGTTAATCTGGCTATATTGGGCGCGATGGAAGTGTCAGAAAAAGGCGATTTGGCCAACTGGATGATTCCCAAAAAGATGGTCAAAGGCATGGGCGGTGCGATGGACTTAGTCGCAGGTGTACAACGCGTGATTGTATTGATGGAACAGGTCAATAAACACGGCGATCCAAAAATTCTTGCCAATTGTGAGCTACCATTGACAGGCAAAGGGGTGGTTGATCGTATTATCACCGAGCTTGCAGTATTAGATGTCACCGACAATGGTCTAAAACTGGTCGAGCTAGCAGAGGGTGTCACTTTTGAAGAACTACAAGAAAAAACGCCAGTGAGCATTATTCAATAGCATTGCTCAATAGTTTTGATGTTATAACGACTGTTTACTGCTTTATTTAATAGCCACTATATTCTAGTGGCTTATTTACTGGTTGACCTCATCACTTCCCATCACTACCTATTATTAAGGACAATATATGGCGACCCAATTACAACAGGATTTGACGGGCAAAGTGGCCTTGGTCACAGGTGCTGCCAGCGGTATCGGACGTGATATCGCTGAAACTTATGCCAAAGCAGGCGCAGCGGTAGGTATTGCAGATATCAATATTGAAATGGCTCAGAAAACCGTTGATGCTATTGAAGCGGCAGGTGGACGCGCACTTGCCATTGCCATGGATGTAACGTCTGAGGCTGCCGTAAATAATGGTGTACAAAAGCTAGTAGATACCTTTGGCGGTATTGATATCTTAGTCTCTAATGCCGGTATTCAGATCATTGATCCGATTAACAAAATGTCGTTTGATGACTGGAAAAAAATGCTCGCTATTCATTTGGATGGGGCATTTTTAACCACCAAAGCGGCTGTACAGCATATGTATAAAGAGGATAAAAGTGGCACCGTCATCTATATGGGTTCTGTGCACTCGCATGAGGCATCAATGTTTAAGGCACCTTACGTCACTGCCAAGCATGGTCTACTTGGGCTGTGTCGTGTATTAGCAAAAGAAGGCGCTGAGCATAATGTACGGTCGCATGTGATTTGCCCAGGGTTTGTCAAAACGCCGTTGGTCGAAAAGCAAATTCCGCAACAAGCGGCTGAAAAGGGCATCAGCGAAGAATCTGTAGTCAATGATATTATGCTGGTGAATACGGTAGATAAAGAATTCACGACGGTAGACGATATTGCCCAATTGGCGCTATTTTTGGCAGCCTTCCCAAGCAATGTATTCACTGGTCAATCTATCGTTGCCAGTCATGGTTGGTTTATGAACTAGGACGTGTCCTCAATTCCAGCGATTGTATCTAAATGGGCTAAAAATGGCTAAATTTTGCCAAACATCGTCAAATAGCTGATTAATATCCCGATATTATTTCCGCTATTTTCCTCACTTGACTGCAATTTATCTCATTTTTATGAGCATTTTTAAAATGAGAACACGCCTTAGCTGAATGACGGATTAATAGGTTTGTTCGGGCGCTTTGATTGGTTTAAGAATCATTGGCTTGCTAATAAAAGCCCATTGCCTTAGCATCTTGTTTATATTAATTGGAGCCAATTAGATTGGCTCTTTTTTGTGAGTATTTGCTGCACCGTTTTGGGTTGCACGGAGTAACATGATGAATAATAAAGACCTTGCAGAGACTTTTGCAACCAAACTAAGCCGTGCCATCGAGCAGCAGCAATTCGAGCAAGCGATTAATCAAGTGCAAGAGTTGCGCCCCATTGATATCGCGGATGTGCTTACGCTCATGGCATCTAAACTTGCTTGGCAGCTGCTAGAACGTTTGCCCAATCGTTCTACGGTATTTGCTTATTTAGAGCCTAATATTCAAGTCGCTATGGCGCATGAGTTTCCTCGCGAAAGTATGGCAATACTAGTGGGCGAGATGCCCGCAGATGAACGCACTGATTTATACAAACATCTAAATCAGGATCAGCGTGATGCCTTATTGCCAGCATTAGCACAGGCGCAGCGTGAAGATATTCGCAGGCTTTCTGCCTATGAAGAACGTACTGCTGGGGCGTTGATGACATCTGACTATGCAACGTTAGCGGCGCATATGACCGTCACTGAAGCATTAGCGGCGCTACGATTAGAAGCACCTGATGCCGAGACCATTTATCATACTTATGTAATTGATGATGAGCGTAAGTTGTCAGGGGTAGTGTCATTACGAGCATTAATACTAGCCGCTCCTGAACAATTAATTAATGACATTATGCTGAGCACTGTGGTCTCTTGCAATGTCAATGACGATCAAGAAGATGTCGCCAAAGTTGTGGCTCGTTATGACTTGATTGCCCTGCCAATTACTGATGACCATGGCGCTTTGGTCGGTATCGTGACCCATGATGATGCCATGGACGTTGCCAGCGATGAGGCTACTGATGACTTTCACAAGTCGGGTGGTGTCACGACGATGGTTGGCAGGCTTAAAGATGTCAGCATTAAAGTGCTGTATCGTAAGCGCGTATTCTGGCTAGTGTTTTTGGTATTTGGAAACTTGCTCTCTGGCTTTAGCATTGCTAACTTTGAAGAGGTGATAGCAGCCAATCTAGTGCTGGTATTTTTCTTACCACTACTGGTAGATAGTGGCGGTAACGCCGGCTCTCAGTCTGCTACGTTGATGGTGCGTGCGCTAGCGACGGGCGATGTCGTCATGCGTGATTGGCTCTCGCTATTAGGACGAGAAGCCATCGTCGCCCTGATGCTGGGTGCGACGATGGCCGTTGCTATCTCTATCATCGGTTATGTGCGCGGCGATGCTATTGTGTCACTGGTGCTCGCGCTTAGTATGATGTCCGTAGTCATGATTGGCTGCGTGATTGGCATGAGCTTGCCTTTTGTATTGAACAAAATAGGACTTGACCCTGCCACTGCCAGTGCACCGCTGATTACCTCAGTGTGTGATGCTTCTGGCGTGCTGATTTATCTGTTTATTGCTTCACAGTTTTTGTCTATAGGATAGCGCACGGCAAACGGTCGCAGTAGCGCAAATAGTAACACCTGATACCAAGCTCGGTCTTACTGGCGTTGTGGTTTTTTTATACTTGTAATTCAGCTACACTGTCACGATAAAAGGTTTGGCCAAAAAGCTTATGGGCTATAATATTTATCCTATGCGCTACAGTATTCACTGAGTTGTTTGACCATACCCACCCACTTGTATAGGCAGTAACGGTAGCTATGTTTAACTTTATGAAGAAAAAAACCACTCACAATGAAACCCCGCAGCAAAAAGCAGAACGCGATAGTGCCGTGGACAAGGTACTGCTCGGCTATGAAGTAGGCACTATCAGCATTGCCACTATGGTCACGGGTCTTGAGCGCGACGGCGATCAGCTCACTTTAGATTTGCGTCTACCTGTAAATAGTAATCCTGAAGCCATTCAACAAGAGCTTGGAAAGCTGCTCTATCCGCACGGTATCAAAGCGATCCATATGAACGTCCGTCTGCCAGCACCAGCGAAAGGGACAGGGTCAAGCTTACCGAAGGCCATGCCCAAGACCACCAATGCAATGGACGCCCAGAATCAGTCAGCATCAAAGCCTGATAGTGGCACTAAAACTGATACTGCTGCCGAACCGCCGATTACCAAAGCCGCGCCGACACAAGCATCATTGACAGCGCATCCGCGTATTCGCCATATTATCGTGGTGGCGTCGGGTAAAGGTGGTGTTGGTAAATCAACGACTACCGTGAATATCGCTTTGGCATTACAAAAGCTAGGCAACCGTGTTGGCGTGCTCGATGCTGATATTTATGGTCCTAGTATGCCAACCATGCTGGGCGTAGATAATGTCAGACCTGAGCTAGAAAATGAGCAGTTTATTCCTATCAATGCGCATGGCATGGCGATGTTATCGATTGGTAGCTTACTCGATGGTGACAATACGCCTGTCGCGTGGCGTGGACCAAAGGCTACTGGGGCGTTGATGCAGCTCTATAATCAAACCAATTGGCCGCAGTTAGATTACTTGGTCATTGATATGCCACCGGGTACCGGTGATATTCAGCTCACGCTAGCCCAGCGTATCCCCGTGACTGGTGCGGTGATTGTCACGACGCCGCAGCATATCGCCTTACTTGATGCGCAAAAAGGCATTGAGATGTTTAACAAGACTAATATTCCGGTACTTGGTGTGGTTGAAAACATGGCGCTGCATACCTGTAGTAATTGTAATCATACCGAAGCCATCTTTGGTACAGGTGGCGGTGAAAAAATCGCTGAGCAATACCATGTGCCGCTATTGGGACAACTGCCGCTTGCCAGTGGTATTCGTGCACAAGTAGATAAAGGTGAACCAAGTGTTTTGGCAGATGATGAGTTTGCGCCGTACTATCTAAACATTGCTAAAAATATCGAAGCCAATATTAGTAAGTTTGCAAAGCCTGTCGATGATAAGCGTATTTTTTAATGGTTTTCTAATGGCTCTTAATAGTGCTAATGGCTTTTATTAATAGCAAAATAGCCTAAGCATATAAAGTTTGAAAGGCTTGAATTTTAAACGGGGAATAGTATGAGCTTATTGATTTATCAACGTCATTTAGATGATACTCCAAAGCAATACAGGCTCTTAAAATTATTCCGCCCGCCGATATACGTGATTGAGCTCTCGAACAATCAAGCGAGTGCCGTTTGCTACTATAAAGATGGCAGTAGCAAACGCTATGAAGTCCATGCGGATTTTAGCAATCGCCGACTGGTGATTGCTGATTTTTTTAAAGCGGTACAAGCGATGACTGATCTACTGCTTAAATTTCCCAAACATCCATTTGGCATCAGTGCTTTTGCCATAGAAAATGTGACTGAGGAGCTGGCAGATGGATTGACATTCATAGAGATTAAAGCCATTAGAGAAACAGTTTGGGCAGCATCAGGACAGGCAAAAAGAAGGATTATAGGTACCACCGTCAGCTACCAAGGACAGGTAGTCTCTCAATGAACCATGGCTAGGATGCCTCAATCATGAATCAAAGTCGCAACGACCAAAACCAACAAGACTCATCAGCCAGCTCAAAACCAATGATACTTGATCAATTGATCCAAAACGGTCAGCCTATTTTTGGCATCTTTGCTCAAGTCAAAAGCATCAATTATCTGGATTATCACAGTTATCTTATTTCGCAAAAGTCCTTATCCAATTGGCGCAAAGAACTAAAAGCCAATCAATTCTGCTTTATTCAAATTATTCAGCCGCCGTATCGAGTCTGTTTAGCAGTAGCGACCATTAAGCTGGCGACCAGTGCCTTTGTATACCTTTATAACGATGAGACTGGTGAGCTGGAGGTATGTGAAGCCTTGCAACCTTTGACTCGCCATACGCAACTACAAGGTGATTGCTATCAAGGGCAAATGGTATTTACCCATGCCAAACTGACCGTTACTTTAGATTTTATGCCTGCACAAGTTAAAGTAGTGCTGGACAGCCAATACCTTGCACTCCATGCAACATTAGCACGGCAATCACAGCCACTTGCTATCTGTACACCAACGGGCAGACGCGGCTGGACGTTTACCCAAAAAGAGCCATTAACCGCTGTATCTGGACATATACTCGTTAAGGGCAATTCAAAATTTAATGCTGATGCTGATGCTGTTGGTGCTTCCGACACTCAGGCTCAGCAAATAGACTTTACTGACACCACTATAGCCAATCTAGATTGGACACTTGGCTATATGCGCCACGAGACCAATTGGTTTTGGAGCTGTATTAATAGCTATTTGCCAGACCGTCGTCATTTTGCCCTAAATCTAGCAATGGGCGTCAATGAAACAGGGGTTAGCGAAAATGCGTGCTGGCTGGATGGGCATATTTATTATTTACCGTCTGTGATGTTTGTCCGTGATGGTTTAAATTTGCCAGCTAATGAGCAAGATGATAATGCTAAAACCATAGATAATACGCGACAGCCTTGGCGTATTTATCATCAAAACCTCGGTTGGAGTAATGTAGATATTGATTTAACCTTTACACCGATTAGCGTCTATAAGAAAACCGATAACTTTGGTATGCTTGCCAGTATCTTCGAGCAATGGCTAGGCTTTTATAGCGGTGAGATTCGCATCAAAGATGAGGTGATTAAGATTGATAAGGTAATGGGGTTAGCGGAAGACCATTTTGCTAAATGGTAGATTGTAAAATATAAGGTGAGGATCATTAGGTTATGGAACGTATTCATTTTAAAGTCGCCATTGCTCTATAAATTGAGCCTTCAATTCCGTATAATCGTCGCTATCAAAATACGATTCATATCATAAATTTTATTTTATAGCTGCTAAGGAACAACAATGTCTATCAAGTCTGACCGCTGGATTCGTAAAATGGCTGAAGAACACGGCATGATTGAGCCGTTTGAAGCGGGTCAAGTACGTTTTAATGATGCAGGCGAACGTTTGGTTAGCTACGGCACCTCAAGCTATGGTTATGATGTACGCTGCGCGCCTGAATTTAAAGTTTTTACCAATGTTCATTCAGTGATTGTAGATCCAAAAAACTTTGATGAAAAAAGCTTTATTGATGTCATTGGTGACGAGTGTATTATTCCACCGAACTCGTTTGCGCTAGCACGCACCATGGAGTATTTTCGTATTCCGCGCGATGTATTGACCATTTGCCTTGGTAAATCAACGTATGCGCGCTGCGGTATCATTGTGAATGTGACGCCGCTTGAGCCTGAGTGGGAAGGGCACGTGACTTTAGAGTTTAGTAATACTACCAATTTGCCAGCGCGTATTTATGCGGGTGAAGGCGTGGCACAGATGTTATTTTTTCAAAGCGATGCCGATGATGTTTGTGAGACCAGCTATAAAGATCGCGGTGGTAAATACCAAGGTCAACGCGGTGTGACACTGCCAAGAACATAATCGCCAAGAGCTAATTGCCAAGAGCTAATTGCCAAGAGCTAATCGTTTGAAAGCTATTAATCTTTTAGACTGACAATAAAAAAGCTGGACGTATTCAATACGACCAGCTTTTTTATGCGTTACGGTTTATTCACTGCATCTTTATTTTAAGACTTTTAAGCCCGCTTTATTATCACGCTTTGGCTTGGGTGCGGCTGTTGGACTTTTCTTAGCAGCAGCAGTCGAATCTTCTTCAGGCTGATAGTTGTCATATTCATTCGGATCAAAAAACATCCCTTGCGAGTTCTCTTTGGCATAGATACCGAGCACCGCTGTCAGTGGTACCCAGATCTCTTGTGACACGCCGCCAAAACGCGCACTGAAATGTATATAGTCATTTTCCATACTCATATTACCAGTGGCGCGGCTGGCGATATTTAAGACGATACGACCGTCTTGCACGTGTTCGGTTGGGATTTGCACATTTTCAGCTGTCGCATCGACCATCAGATAGGGCGTCAGAGCATTGTCTTCTATCCATTGGTATAGCGCGCGTACCATGTAGGGACGGGTTGGCGTAATAGAGGTGGTTTCGCTCATCTGATGATTTCCTATACTAATGATTTTTTATAATTAAAAAATAGTTATTTCAGCAATTTATCAGAGGATAAATGCTACTGAATGTCTGTTTCACTGGTACTAATTTTAGGACAGTTTTTTAGACTTGTCTAATTAACGCACGCTTTTTTGGAAGCTACTACGCTCAAACACTCTCGTTTGGTATTCGAACAATGGACGGCTAATGGCGCGCGGCAGTTCGATATCCATCTCCTCAAGCCGCCATAATAAAGGAGCGAGCAGCACATCACACCAGCCAAACTCATCCGCCATAAAGTACGGCTTATGAGCAAACAGTGGGGATAAGGTAATCAATGAATCAGCCAATTGTTTTTTTGCCAATGCGGCTTGTGCTTTGTTAAAGCTGTCTGGATGCGTAAGCAGTCGCTTACCGAGGACCAGCCAATCGCGCTGAATACGCCAGGCCAGCTGTCGAAACTGTGCTCGCTCTTGCGGGGTGTCAGGTAGCAGTTTGTTGGCATGATAACGTTCTTCAAGGTATTCAAAAATAACGTTAATCTCATAGAGTGCAATCTCACGCTGCTGCAGGACAGGCAAGGTATGATAAGGGTTGAGCTCGGTCAGATCTTCAGGACGCTCAGAATGCAAACGTGATAAATAATAAGCGAGCTTCTTTTCTTCAAGCAATAGGCGCACCACATGACTGTCGTAGCCGTCATCAGCATATAAAATCAGCTGACTACTTGGAATGTCATTCGCATCAATCATGAAAGCCTAATGTTAATAGTGAAGGCTGTCATCGTAAACAAAGTCGCTGTGTTTATCAAGGCAACTCGCGTAAATGTTGCTGTTGAGCGCCTTATTTGTCTGCTTTCTTGAGGTTTTATTAGGATAGTAAAACAGTAGTGCATAAAAAAGCACTACCGAAGTAGTGCTTTATATCATGCTCAATTTTTATACCATCAACTTCTATTTATTTTACGTCTTTCCAGAACTCTTTATTGAGCAAGTAAACTGGGATGAGTAGGACCAATAAGAAGATAATGACGAAGAAACCAATCACTTGACGGTCGTGACGAGCAGGTTCGCCCATCCACGCCATAAAGTTAACCAAATCGCCAACCTCAGACTCAAACTCTTCTTGACTCAATGTCTCTTGCATATTATGCAAGACGTGAGGCATAGCAGCGTTTGCGAGTACTAGGTTATTAGCACCCCAAGGACGACTTGGATCTTCATAAAACGACAATAGGTAAGTGTAAACCCAATCATCACCACGCAGTCTAGTCTCTAGAGACAAGTCTGGTGGTGCGGCACCAAACCATGAAGCTTGAATCTCAGGGTCAATCTCAGCAGTGATATGATCACCGATTTGATCGGTTGTCACCATCAAATACTTTTCAACCAACTCAGGTGGAATCTCTAAATCTTTAGCAATGCGCGAATGACGAACGTACTTGGCTGAGTGACACCCAGCACAGTAGTTCATAAAGATCTTCGCGCCGTTTTGTAGTGAGCCCTTATTGGTAAAATCAATAGGAGCTGTACTACAAGCCAGGTGTTCATCAACGCCATCTGCATTGGTGAATGTACCGCAGCCACTGCCTGAAGCCATTGCCGTACCAGCAGTCAACGTCAATGCCGCGCCTAAGCCTAGACCAGCTAGGGATTTAATTAGCGTGTTCATTAGTGACCTCCGGTAACGCGTTCTGGTGGCTGTTTACACTTCTCAATCGCAGTGTAGAACGGCATCAGTAAGAAGAACAAGAAATATAGAATCGTGAATACACGAGCCATGATGGTTGCCGTTGGGGTAGCAGGCGTCGCACCCAAGTAACCCAATACAACAAAGCTAATAGCAAAGACGGTCAGCGCAATCTTAGATAATATACCTTTGTAACGTATAGAGCGCACAGGAGACCTATCAAGCCATGGGATCAAGAACAGTACGGCAATCGCACCACCCATCGCAATCACGCCACCAAGCTTGTCAGGAACCGCACGTAAAATAGCGTAGAACGGCGTGTAGTACCATACTGGTGCAATATGTGCTGGTGTTTTCAGTGAGTTCGCTGTCTCAAAGTTTGGTGGTTCAAGGAAGAAACCGCCGCCTTCTGGGAAGAAGAATACCACTGCAAAGAAGCAGATAAAGAACACAACAATACCAACCATGTCATGCACAGTGTAGTACGGATGGAATTCGATACCGTCTAATGGCACGCCATTTTTGTCTTTTAGCTTTTTGATGTCGATACCATCAGGGTTGTTCGAACCCACATGGTGCAACGCCACAATATGCATAAATACTAGGCCCACGAGTACTAATGGAATAGCAACAACGTGTAAGGCAAAGAAACGGTTTAGGGTAATACCAGAGATGATATAGTCACCACGTACCCATTCAGCAAGGCCATCACCAATAACAGGTAGCGCTGCAGGTAAGTTCAAGATAACCTGAGCACCCCAGAATGACATGTTGCCCCAAGGTAGTAGGTAACCGAAGAAACCTTCTGCCATAAGTGCTAGGTAGATACCCATACCGATGAGCCAAATAAGCTCACGAGGTTTTTGGTATGAACCGTATAGCAATGCGCGGAACATATGCAAATATACGACAACGAAGAACGCAGAGGCCCCCGTCGAGTGCATATAGCGAATGAGCCAACCGCCTTTGACATCACGCATGATGTATTCAACCGACGCAAATGCCCCTTCGGCACTTGGGTTGTACATCATGGTTAGCCAGATACCCGTCACCAATTGGTTGACCAGTACGACCATAGATAACACGCCGAAGAAGTACCAAAAGTTGAAGTTTTTTGGTGCGTAGTACTTGGACATGTGGTATTCATAGGTTTCGGTCGCAGGAAAGCGCGCGTCCACCCAGTGCATGATTTTTTTACCCATACTCATATTAAGCCTCCCCAACCGTCAAGATGGTACCATCCATGTTATATTCTGGGATAGGTAAGTTAAGCGGTGCTGGAACGCCACTAAAGACGCGACCTGCTAAATCATACTTAGATCCGTGGCAGGGGCAGAAAAATCCGCCATACCAGTCATTACCGCCTAAATCAGCAGCACCAACATCAGGGCGATAGTTCGGCGCACAGCCCAAATGCGTACACACGCCTTCAACAACCAACACAGCTGGTTCTAAAGAGCGCGTAGGATTCGCACAGTATTCAGGTTGTAATGATGCACTAGAGTCAGGGTCAGACAGCATTGGCTTGACTGACTCTAATCCTGCGATCATCTCTTCGGTGCGCTTAACCACATAAATAGGTTTACCACGATATTTGATGACAATCATTTGTCCATCTTCGATAGAACCGATATCTTGGGTAACAGCCGCCCCTGCAGCTTCAGCTTTTGCGCTTGGCGTCCAAGAACGGACAAAAGGTGTCGCCACTGCAGCTACCCCAGCTGCACCAATCGCGGCAGTCGAGGCAATAAGAACTCTACGGCGTTGTACATTAACGCCTTCGGCATGGCTCATTAATACTTCCTCCAGGTGAATGAAATGGGATTATCCCACACTGGGTTTGTGGCTTAGAGAATATTGGCTTAAAAATATAGATACAATATCAAGCCACTTTAGCTGTGCCTAATTTTGCTAATTGTTGCTATTCTAAGCTATTTTGGTCATAAAATAAATTATTGCGTTAAAAATAAAGCAACCTTGATAGGGCATACTATGCGGTTGAAGCGGATGATTCGTGCCAGATGGCGTGAATATCGACGTGTCATTACCGTTTTTATACCAGCAAGGTGAGTCAGTGTGATGACCTTATAATTAATAAGGGTATTCAACAATAGCGAATGATACTTGAAATTGAGGTAATGTTCACTAACTTTCAGTCCCTAATCTCTATGTAAGTAGTCGTAAAGCAATTATCACCACACTATTAATAGCATGTAATAGCATGATGATAATTTTTGTTCCCTTAAAGACCAACGTCACAATGAAAATTTAATCTCTCTATCCATTGCGTGTGTTTATTAAAGCATCTATTAAAGGTAGGCTTTAGCGATTCACATTAGCCTTCAAGTGTGCTCCAACGCTCAAGCTTACTCATCATCTCATCTTCAATCACCAGTAAACGCTCACTAGCCGCTGTTGCCGCATCGAAGTCTTTAGTAAACCACGAGCCATCAGCCAATTTTTCTTGTAGCGCATTTTGTTCAGCTTCAAGCGCCGCAATCTCTTTTGGCAAATTGTCCAACTCACGTTGTTCATTATAGTTGAGCTTTTTAGCAGCTGTATTGGGTTTGGCAGCTTGAGTAGGCTTATTAGCAGGTTTATTGTTCGTGGCACTGTTATTTGGCGACCTAGCAGCACGTGTGGCTTCTTCACGGTTTTTTTGTACCAGATACTCTTGATAACCACCGACGTACTCTTTGACGATGCCTTTGCCTTCTTCATCAGTATCGAACACCCAGGTAGAGGTGACGACATTGTCCATGAACGAGCGGTCATGGCTAATCAGCAAGATAGTACCGTTAAAGCTGCTGACCGATTCTTCTAAGAGCTCAAGGGTGGCCATATCCAAGTCGTTGGTTGGCTCATCAAGTACCAAAATATTGGCAGGCTTTAGCAACTGCTTGGCAAGTAGGACGCGGTTACGCTCACCACCCGACAATGCTTTGACTGGCGTACGTGCACGCTCTGGGGCAAACAAGAAGTCTTGTAAGTAGCTCATGATGTGAGTTTTGCGGCCACCCACTTCGACGAAGTCAGAACCTTCAGAGACGTTTTGCGCGACACTGGCTTCTAGATCTAACTGATCACGTAGCTGATCGAAGAAGGCGATTTTTAGGTTAGTGCCTAGCTCAACGCTACCTGTTTTGGTCACTTCATCGTCAGACATATCGAGTAGGGCTTTAATCAACGTGGTTTTACCAGCACCGTTGGGACCAACGATACCAATCTTGTCACCACGCATAATCATGGTACTAAAGTTATCAACCAGTACGTTGCCATCATATTCCAGATGCAAGTTTTTAACCTTACAAACCAGCTTGCCACTTTTTTCGCCTTCACCCATAGTGATGTTAACGTTACCGACTTGCTCACGGCGACCGCTACGCTCTTCACGCAGTGCTTTTAGCTCACGTACACGGCCTTCGTTACGGGTGCGACGAGCTTTGATGCCTTGGCGAATCCAAACTTCTTCTTGGGCCAGTTTTTTATCAAAGTTGGCATTGTTTTTTTCTTCAGCGAGTAACTGTAGCTCTTTTAGTTCTTGATAGCGTGCATAACCTTTAGCACCTTGAGTGACGTCATAGCTTGTCAGCTGACCACGGTCAAGCTCAACAATACGCGTCGCGAGCTTATTGACGAATGCTCTATCATGGGTCACGAATAACAAGGTCAATCCTTGCCAATCTAACAAGAAGCGCTCTAGCCATTCGATACTTTCGACGTCCAAATGGTTGGTCGGCTCATCTAGTAGCAAGACATCAGGCTTGGTAACCAGTGAGCGCGCGAGTAGCACACGGCGCTTACGACCACCAGATAGCGACGATAAATCATCTTCTGGATCAAGTCCCATGGTCGTAATCAGTCGCGTGGCATCACGCTCTAGATCCCAGCCATGTACTGCATCGATATCATGCTGCAAGTTCGCCATATGCTCACAAGCATCCATATCGCCATCGGCACACATATCGACCTGCTTATTATAGTCAATCAGCAGATCCGCGGTGCGACGGCTACCACCCATGACGATATCTAATATACGGCCACTGGTTTCGGGGACGTCTTGTTCTAGCATAGCGACACGCATACTACTGTTGGTAATAATCTCACCGCTGTCAGGCTGCAACGAGCCATTGATTAACTTAAACAGCGTGGATTTGCCTTCGCCATTGCGACCAATCAAACACACGCGCTCGCCAGCATCGATTGCAAAATCAATACCATCGAGGACGGGAGCGACGCCAAATGCGAGGTGAATATCTTTTAGATGTATCAGTGCCATAAAATATCTTAAGCTTATATAATAGTGAGGTAGGGGTTGTTGCAAAATTGGCAGCAGTATAACATGCCACCACCTGACTGTAGTGCGAGTAAATGCTTTATCAGCACTATTTTTCGCTTCTATCAATAGCAAATAGGCTGTCAATGTTATCGCTATTTAACGGCTACTATTTAACGGTCATCAATCACTAATATATATTCCTTCAAACACCTCACATAAATACAATCACTTAGAGAAAAATATGGATCAATCTGTACCACCAACGAAACCGTTACTCGACTCTCAAGGCGATACATCTGCCGACCAAAGCGAGCTACATGCTCAAGTGATCGAATTACAGATGAATATGTCTCATTTGGAGCTGACGGTAGAGCGGCTCGATGAAGTAGTCGCTCGGCAAGATAAGCATATCCAGACCCTGCAACGTCAGCTGCAGCTTATATATAAACAAGTTGAAAGCCAAGATACTGAAGGGGGGATTGCGCCGTTTGATGTGATGGCTGATAGACCACCTCATTATTAAATACCTATGAGCCTTTAAAGGCCACTAATTATATCTGTATATTTCAAGCTAAAATTATATCCACATTTTTAGATACAGTTACTAGTCGATGACTGTCTAGTCATAATTCGGTAATAATGTATTTTTACAGTTGTCTTAAGGTGAAAAAGCCATTAGTATCCTTCCCCTTAGCTGCTGCCTACTTATCAATCCCTCGGTATGGCGGTAAAACAATGCGGATGTTTGGAGATACACAATGCGGGCCACTTTTCACCTAAAAACCCTTACGGTAGCTGTTGCTGCTCTTTCTGTTGCTAGCGTCGCTAGTGCTGCTGGTCTTGATCGTTCAGGTCAGGATATCACCGCATTCTTACAAGATGGAACCTATGCCGAAACCGTTTATACTTATATCGATGCCGATGTGAGTGGCAAGGATTCATCAGGCAATAAAATTGATGACATCGCAGAAGATTATGACTTTTTTCGTTATGGCGTAAAAGCAGATATCAATGATACATTCAGTGTTGGTATCTTATACGACGAGCCTTTCGGTGCTGCTGCTGATTATAGCGGCGACAACAATTTTATAGATGCAAATGGTGAAGGTACCAATGTAGAAGTGCGTACAGAAAGCATTACTGGTATTCTTGGTGCAAAATTTGGCGAAAATAAAAGCTTTCAAGTCTATGGTGGTCCAGTAGCCCAACGTGTAAAAGCTGACGTAAAATTACGTGGTACTGCTTATAGTGCTGCTAACGGTTATACCACTCACATTAGTGCCGATCAGGACTATGGTTATCTTGCAGGTTTTGCTTACAGCAAGCCTGAAATTGCATTGAAAGCCGCCTTAACCTACCGTTCAGAAATCGAACATAATGCACAATCAGCAGAAATTTATCCTGTTGTCGGTTCTGGTCTTATCCCAGCTCCTGTTGTAACTGCATTGGGTCTTTCAACAACTAGAAGCGAAAGTATTGAAATTACCACACCTGAATCAGTCAACTTTGATTTTCAAACGGGTATTAATCCAACGACACTAGCAACGGCTAAAGTGCGCTGGGTACCTTGGAGTGACTTTGCTATCGTACCCTCGTTATACAACGATGTGAGTAAAGTTTCTACACAAGACGATAAAGGTTTGGCATTAGTTAGTTATGATGAAGACCAGTGGCAGGTTGAGTTAGGTCTTGCTAAGCGTCTAGCCCCACAGTTTGCAATTAGCGGTACGGTTGGTTGGGATAGTGGTGCAGGTAATCCTGTCACTTCACTTGGCCCAATTGAAGGCTATTACAGTGTCGGTCTAGGTGGTAAATATGACATCACTGAAAACTGGGCAGTGTCTGCTGGTGGTAAATATCTGTGGTTCGGTGATGCTGAAGGCCAAATCCCAACTAAGCAAGTTGTCAGCAAGTTTGAAGACAACGACGGTTTTGCACTTGGCGTGAAATTATCTTATCAAGCTAAGTAAACTATAAATTTCTAATATTTATATAAATTATATTTTATAGATAAAAAACGACCTTGAATGGGTCGTTTTTTTATGTTTGTAATAAAGAAAAATACAATAATCAATATCTTTTAATTTAAGAATAAAAACCTATGTTTTTCCATTTAAGTTCGCCAATAGTGTTAATTAGGAATTAATGATTGTATATTTAGCAAACTATTGTTTATTAAATTAATTTAATTTTTTGTACCGCTCAGTCATTAACAAGAAATAAAGCGTTTTAATCGTTGTTTTAATGTCAGAAAGTCATTACTATTCATTTTAGGACATCGTTTACATAATCATATATTTTGCGTAACAATGCTAAATGTTGATTATTACAACGATTAAACAACGAGGATGTTTGGAGATATACAATGCGCGCTACTTTTCATTTAAAAACTCTTGCTGTAGCGATAGCTACTCTTTCTGTAGCCAGTATGACTAACGCTGCAGGTCTTGATCGTTCAGGTCAAGATATCACTGCTTTTTTTCAAGATGGTTTGTACGCTGAGGCTGTCTATACTTATATTGATGCGGACGTCACTGGTAACGATAATGCTTATATCGGTACAGACAATGATGCCTATACCAAAGGTAACGCTACCGGTGACATTGCCGAGTCTTATGACTTTTTCCGTTATGGCGTAAAAGCGGACATCAATGATACCTTTAGTGTTGGTATATTATATGATGAGCCTTTCGGTGCTGCTGCTGCCTATGAAGGTGATAATAACTTTGTGGCAAACGGTGACCGTGATGCAGTTATTAAAGACGTTACAGGTAACCCAGCGTATACTGAAGCAGTGGTTGATAATGTTGTAATACCTCAGTTACAAGGTGCACTTACTCCAGGAAATCCTGGTAATTTGTCTCCTGAACAGTTAGCAGCAGCACGAGAAGGGTTGACTGGGCTTCTTACCGCAAAAGCAATAGCAGACGCAGAAGAAGCTACTGCTGGTGAAGGCACTAAAGTTGAAGTCCGTAGTGAGAGCATTACTGCCATTCTCGGTATGAAACTTGGTGAAAATAAAAACTTCCAAATCTATGGCGGTCCTGTTGCTCAGCGCGTTGAATCTGATGTGAAGCTACGTGGTCTTGCGTATGGACCCGCTACTGGTTATACCTCACGTATTAGCCCTGACCAAGATTATGGTTGGCTGGCCGGTATTGCCTATAGCAAGCCTGAAATTGCATTAAAGGCAGCATTGACTTATCGTTCTGAGATTGACCATAGCATGCAAATATCTGAAACTTATCCACTAGCAGGTGTGTTAGCAGGTGACCCAGCCGCAGCAACTCAAAGTGGTACTATTGACATCACCACGCCAAAGTCGGTCAACTTTGACTTTCAAACCGGTATTAACCCAACCACACTAGCGACAGCCAGAGTACGTTGGGTACCATGGAGCGATTTTGCCATCACACCACCATTATATAATGCCGTTAGTAAAAATTCATATGGACCTGATGGTTTAGCATTGGTTGACTATGATGATGATCAATGGTTGGTTGAGCTGGGTCTTGCTAAGCGTTTATCTCCAGCATTAGCCGTTAGTGGTAATATCGGTTGGGATAGTGGGGCAGGTGATCCAACGACGTCATTAGGACCTATCGAAGGTTACTATAGTGCAGGTCTAGGTGCTAAATATAACGTAACCGAAAACTGGGCACTCTCAGTCGGTGGCAAATACCTATGGTTCGGCGATGCTAAAGGCCAACTACCAAGTAAAAAAATTGTCGCTGACTTCGAAGACAACGATGGCTATATTGTTGGTGTAAAAGTCTCTTATCAAGCGCAATAGTATAAAGGTGGGGTAGTCTAATTATAGTAACCCTCATCTGAACTCAAGATATTAGTAAGAAGCGATCCATAATGGGTCGCTTTTTTTATGTATATATTAAAGGGATACAGCAAGCATAAAATAAGGCAGGCAAAGACTAAGTGCTATGCTAAAAATCTACAACCAGCGTAAGTAATCAGCCTTATAGTTCTAAAGGGTAATTATTCACTATATGGACGTTGCCAGTTTAAAATAGCTTTGGTATCAGAGAAGATAATATTGGTAAGCCGTCTGCTTTTATTCATGAGTGAAGTAGTTGAATGGATTGAGACGTATTGAAAGTACGCTCTATCTGATGGTATAGAAGATGGATTTGAATAATGTTACCAAATTAAAAATAGATAAGCTTTGTCAAACTTACTATGCCTATAAGTTGACGTGCTGGCATTCGTTCTCCACGCTACTTTAATTGTTGGAGAAAGGTATTATTTATCTAGAACAGACAATGAAAACCCTCGCTACTATGTTAATAGCGAGGGTTATGATGATAGTAAAATAGGTAGACAAGCTAGTAGCTAACTTACTTATTTAGGTTAAGCTCCATCTCTTCAAACTTCGCAGTTACTGAAGGTTTTGGACCGCCTGTCATGATGCTGACTACGAAGATGGCGATAGTACTCAATATAAAGCCTGGAACAATAGCATATAACCAACTATTAAGCGGCGTACCGTCTGCAGTAGTAAAGCCACCATAGATCCATAAGATAACCGTTAAGGCTCCAAGAACCATGCCTGCAACAGCACCGTTACGGTTCATGCCGCGCCACATTAAGCTGATAATCACCAGCGGTCCGAATGCTGCACCAAATCCTGCCCAAGCGTTAGAAACTAAGTTCAATACTGAGCTGTCGGGGTCAGAGGCGAGCAAGATAGATACGATAGCTACGGCTACAACCGAGATACGACCAACCAATACTTGGCGAGCTTCTGGCGCATCTCTATCAAAGAATAGCTTATAGACATCTTTAGTCAGCGAGCTTGATACCACCAATAGTTGCGAGGAGATGGTACTCATGATCGCGGCTAAAATAGCGGCTAATAAGAACCCTGAAACCAACGGTGTAAATAAAAACTGTGTAAAGACTAAGAAAATAGTCTCAGGATCATCCAAGGTCATTGCGGTTTTTTGTACATAAGCACGACCAGCAAAACCCGTCATTAAAGAACCAATTAAGCTGATAACCATCCAGCTCATACCGATGTTACGTGCCGTTGGGACGTCTTTGACCGAACGTATCGCCATAAAACGAACAATGATATGCGGCTGACCGAAATAACCTAAGCCCCACGCCAGTAATGAGATAATACCAAAGATAGTCATGCCACTAGTGACATTTAATAAACTTGGATCAATGTTTCTAACGGCTTCAGTCGTTGCTGATATACCGCCAAGATCGGTGAAGGCTACGACAGGTACGATCACCATTGCAAATAACATGATGACACCTTGTACAAAGTCAGTCATCGATACCGCTAAGAAACCACCAAATAAGGTATAGGCAACGACGACGCCAGCGGTCACCCAAAGACCCGTACTATATGATAAGTTGAGCGAGCTTTCGAAGAGTTTACCACCACCTACTAGACTTGCGGCGGTATAAACGGTAAAAAATAAGATGATAACGATTGCTGATATGACCCGCAACATGTGCGACTTATCTTCAAAGCGGTTGGCGAAATAGTCCGGTAAGGTAATGGCGTTGTCAGCGACTTCGGTATAAACGCGAAGGCGCGGTGCCACAATGATATAGTTCAGTAAGGCACCGAGTGTCAAACCAAGTGCGATCCACATACTTACGACGCCATCGGCATACATATAGCCTGGTAGGCCAAGGAGCAACCAACCTGACATGTCCGACGCCCCTGCTGATAATGCAGTGACTGCGGGACCTAAATTACGTCCTCCTAACATATAGCCTTCGGTATCATTGGCTTGCTTAAAATAAGCGTAAACGCCAATCCCAATCATCACTAAGAAGTAGGCGCCCAACGATATCAGCACGCCACTAGAAATCCCATTCATATAAACTGTCCTTAACCAACGTTGTTGGCTGTAATTATTTTTAACTATATAAGATTAAGTCTCACAAGATGATGTTTGCAAACAATATCGAAAGACAAAAAAAGCCATTAAGTAGGACATAATGGCTTTCGACTTTTAGTCAGTATTTTCTGTTAGTTTTATATGATTGATACTGTTTTAAGAATAATATTCATAAAATAGTGATTAGAGGACAACAAGTATTGCTTCGTCGAAATCTTGTCTATAGCCCTTATCTGCTAATTTTTCACAAATGCTACTCACTTATAAAATCAATCATTTAAAACCATTAAACCTACTGTTTACCATCATATATTACTCTAAGCCTTCAATATATGACTATCAGTGCTATTATGGTAAATTTATGTTATAAAAAAGCCACACGTATTATAACGTATGGCTGTTTAAAATGCGAACGGCTGACCTAGAGTTATAAATTAATGACCTTTATAAAGCCCGCTAATTTTAGAAATAACTATTCAACATCTATAAAAAATTATTTAATCAATAGGAGCAAGCAAGTCTAACAATGCGGTTACGCTGCTTGATTGGGTAAGCTTTGGATTAATAACCACCCCCAAATAACGCTGCAATTCAATATTATCCGCCATATCTATACGTTCTAAATCTTGACTGACCATCGTTTGCGGCAGTACTGACCAGCCAAGTCCCACAGAGACCAACATCCGGATAGATTCTAGCGGGTTGGTACTCATCGTCGCGTATGGTTTTAGATTGTGCTTGGCAAATTCCGCTAAGGTGATCTGACTGGTAAAAGTATTGGCAGAGGGCAAGATAGCAGGGTAGCGCGCCAATTGCTCGAGCGTCACATTAGATTTGGTCGCTAAAGGCGATAAAGTGCCGGTCATAAAATAGAGCGGATCTGACCATAAGGTATGATAGGTCAAACGCTTATCGTAGACGGGCGGCAAGGTTAAAAATGCGAGTGATAAATCGCCATCGAGCACGGCCTTATGCGCGGTTTCTGAATCGACAAAATGCACTTCTAGTTGTACCGCAGGATAGGCTTGAATAAAATGCTTGAGCACAGGAGCAAGGTGGTGCAAGCCGATATGGTGGCTGGTGCCAATAACGAGTTTACCCGACACAATATGCTTTGAATGCTGGAGGTTTATTTTAAAGTTTTCATAATCTTCAAGCCAACGTTTGGCGTGCGGCAGCATTTCACTGGCGGCTTGAGTTGGTACAATACCGCGCCCGACTGTATCAAATAAGGTGATGTTAAATTCATCTTCTAAGTTTTTGATGCGCTTACTGACCGCAGGCTGAGTGATAAACAGCTTTTCTGCTGCGCCTGAGATGCTGCCTGTGTGCATAACAGTGACGAATGTCGTCAAATTCGTGGTATTCAAACCGATTTCCTTAGCTACGTAACGAGCTATAAATAAAAGTTGGCTAGCCTAATCATAATGAATTAGAAATAAAAGTTTGTGACTATGCAAAAATCATCAATTATTATTATAGGATTAGCCTGCTATAATCACAAGACATCAAGACGTATTATGACATATTTATTATATTAACTTGGTAATTGACCGTATAACGCCTATATTGACGACCAATTTTATTGATTTACCCAAAGACCCCTCAAGTAGTATTGATATAGTTGCGTGAGGGACCAATTTAATAGACAGTGCTTTTTAATGGCTTTCCATAAAAGTGCCTTTGAAGAACAGGTTTGATAAATAGTCTTGATAGACAGTAAATTGAATTTAAAAAACGGCGGTAATACAATGCCACGTTATCGATAGAGTGATTGATTAGACAAGTATGACAATTAGATAAAAGCCTCTAAAACCTAGCTCGCTGTGGTGTGAGCAGGCGTATAGAGTCAGTAATTAGCAACTAATAAAGGATAGCAACATGGCCGGTCAAACGTTATATGACAAACTTTGGAATGCTCACGAAGTCACCAAGCGTGATGACGGTTCGAGCCTGATTTATATCGACCGCCATCTATTGCATGAAGTGACGAGTCCGCAAGCATTTGAAGGTCTGGAGCTGGCCAATAGAGCGCCATGGCGTCTGTCGGCTAACATCGCTAGTCCCGATCATAATGTACCAACGGTGACCAAAGAGCGTTTAGAAGGCGTGCCTGGTATTAAGGATAAGGTGTCGCGCTTACAAGTACTCACCTTGGATGACAATTGCGCGAAGTTTGATATCGCTGAGTTTACTATCAATGATGCGCGTCAAGGTATCTTGCACGTGGTCGGTCCTGAACAGGGTTTGGTATTGCCGGGTATGACGGTGGTTTGTGGTGATTCACATACTGCCACCCATGGCGCACTTGGCTGCTTGGCACACGGTATCGGTACCTCAGAAGTTGAGCATGTATTGGCGACTCAGTGCTTGATTCAAAAGAAATCCAAAAACATGCAGATTCGAGTCACTGGCAAATTGGGTGCTGGCGTGACATCAAAAGATGTGGTACTTGCTATTATCGCCAAAATTGGCACCGCTGGCGGCACGGGGCATGCCATTGAATTTGCTGGACAAGTCTTTGAAGACATGAGCATGGAAGGTCGCATGACCGTCTGTAACATGGCCATCGAAGCAGGTGCACGCGTGGGTATGGTCGCAGTTGATGATACGACTATCGATTACGTCAAAGGTCGTCCTTATGCGCCAACCGCTGAGCAGTGGGAGCAAGCGGAAGCTTATTGGCGCACTTTATACTCAGATGCTGATGCCGTATTTGATACTATTATTGAGATTGATGGTGGCGAGATTGCGCCTCAGGTTTCTTGGGGTACGTCACCTGAAATGGTCGTCGATATCACGCAGTCGGTACCGACACCTGAGCAAGCCGTGGATGAAGCGCAAGAAGAAGGCTGGTTGCGCGCTTATACCTATATGGGTCTAACAGCAGGGCAAAAAATCACTGATATCCAATTGGATCGTATCTTCATTGGTTCGTGTACCAACTCGCGTATCGAAGATTTGCGTGATGCCGCCGCTGTTATCAAGGGTCGTAAGGTGGCGGACAATATTAAAGAAGCCATTGTCGTGGCGGGTTCTGGGCAAGTGAAGTTGCAGGCTGAAGCAGAAGGCTTAGATGCTTTGTTCACGGAAGCGGGTTTTGAGTGGCGCGAGCCGGGCTGCTCGATGTGTTTGGCGATGAATGCAGATAAGCTTGAGCCGCAAGAGCATTGTGCCTCGACGTCTAATCGTAACTTTGAGGGTCGTCAGGGTAATGGCGGTCGTACGCATTTGGTCAGTCCAGCAATGGCAGCAGCGGCAGCATTAGCGGGTCACTTTGTAGATGTACGGACGTTTTAATTTAGAACGGCTGAGAGAACAGAGATGAAAATACTGCTCTTTTTATTTTGCATACTGGGTAGCTCTCAGCTAGCGATGGCTCGTGATTACTGTAATGGAAGATTTGCCTATTGTGTCGATGTGCCAAATCAATTGCAATGGTTGCCTGAAGCAGATAATGGTGACGGTCGTCATTTTAAGTTGCCCAACTCCAATGCCGATATTTTGGTCTTTGGCAGTAATACACCAAGTGTCTTCTTTTATACAGATAGTGATTATCTGAAAGAAAAGCAGCATCGATATAAAACAGGCATGACAGTTACTTATGAGCGGTTAAAAGATAAAACCTATACAGTAAGTGGTTATAGAGAGGATGGTCAAGTTTTCTATCATGTTATTAAGGTTAATAATGGTCAGGAAGTAGTATTACATCTGAACTATCCTGAGAGTGAAAAAACTAAAATGACAAGTATTGTTAAACAAATGGCACGCTCTTTTAAGCTTCATTAAGCAGCTAGAAAATTTACGTTAGTAATCGATATTTTAAGGAAAAACCATGCAAGCTTATAACACCCAAACCGGTATCGTTTGCCCACTCGATCGCGCGAACGTCGATACCGACCAAATTATCGCCAAACAATTTTTAAAATCCATTAAACGTACGGGCTTTGGCGTCAATTTATTTGATGATTGGCGTTATCTCGACGAAGGTTATCCGGGTCAAGATAACAGCACTCGTGTAATTAACCCAGATTTTGTCTTAAATAAGCCCCGTTATCAAGGCGCTACTATATTGCTGGCACGCAGAAACTTTGGTTGTGGCTCGAGCCGTGAGCATGCACCTTGGGCACTTTCAGAATATGGCTTTCGTACTATCATTGCCCCAAGCTTTGCCGATATCTTTTATAATAACTGCTTTAAAAATGGCATGCTACCAATCGTCTTGGATGAAGCCATTGTTGATACCTTGATGAAAGCAACGCTTGCCAATGAAGGCTATGAGTTGACCGCCGACCTCGAGCGTCAAGTGGTTATTACCTCAAGCGGTGAAGAGTATGCTTTTGAGGTCGATGAGTTTCGTAAGCATTGCTTGCTAAATGGTCTTGATGATATCGGTCTTACTTTGCAGCAAAGCGATGCGATTAAAGACTATGAGCATAAAATGATGCAAAAAACGCCTTGGATATTTAATGACGTTAGAGCATAGAGCGTGACTGATAGACCAGTGGCTATAAAAAACCGATGAACAATAGTAATGCAGCGTTGAGTTATGCTGATGAACTGGCTAGAATGAAGGGTAACTTATCTTCCATATTAAATAGTAGCCGTCATTATGAATAAACAACGTTATGCTGTCTGGACAAGTATGGCTGTCGCTGCAAGTTTATTGTTAACAGGCTGTCAATCATTGACGGGCTATAAACAAATAGACAAAGCAGATAGTGCTAAGGTGCGTGCAGGGAACATCCAACCTGTTGCGGGTGAGGTGAATATTTCTTGCCTAGGTACTTATCATTGTGAAATTGTGCAGATTGACAAAACTTTAGTCATTGCTCCGGATACCCACGAGCCGGTCAGTCCTGACATGCTGGTTACCATGCCCGTTATCGAAGGCGATAAGTCGGCACAAGAACAGATGAGTATTGATATGGCACCGCTGCTGAATAATAATGCGGTCAAAATCGTTCCACTGTCTAAATCTGGTATGCCAGGATTGACCAATTACTACGCACGGGTCAAACCTGCAAAACGCGAAGTACAGGTTAATTTCTATCCAGAAAATAACGTCGGCTATGTTGAGCGTTTTGCGATTATTCATGATTTCGTCGAACCAGGCACTTATCAGTTGCGAGCTTATCAAAAAAAATCTAGTGACAATTCAGGCAGTCTGTTAGACACAGCATCACCCGAGCCTTTATGCATCGAGCTGTCGCAAGATAAAAGTTTGCAGCGTCGATTCTGTAAGCAGTTGGGCGCTGAGCATCAAGGAGAGTTTGTAGAGACCAGCATTGTTGAGCAAAAATCTACGCAAGCAAAAACGGTGGCTTGATAGTGATGGCTAGCCTCTCGATTTGATTATTTTGCAACATTTAGCTAAATAAGAAACAACGACCTCTTTAGTACTGACTACCATTGATAATGGTGGTCTATTATTGCATTTGTCGCTAGAGGTCGGTTTTGTATAAAGCGGCAATACAGCTTTAGCACTACCAATCAATAAAAAACTATTTACCCAAAAGGATCTGTATGGCAACGATTTTAACATTAGCGGGCGATGGTATCGGCCCTGAGATCATGACTCAAGCGGTTGATGTGCTCGAAGCGGTTAATAAGAAATTTGCGTTAGGTTTGACCCTTGAATCTGGATTAATTGGTGGTGTGGCGTTTGATGCCACGGGTGAACCATTGCCAGAAGAAACGCTACAACGTGCGCGTGCAGCAGATGCGGTGTTATTGGGTGCGGTGGGTGGTCCTAAGTGGGATGGTATTGAGCGTAGCAAACGTCCTGAGCGTGGTTTACTTAAAATTCGTAGTGAGCTGGGTTTATTTGCCAATCTGCGCGTAGCCAAACTTTATCCGCAGCTTGTTAATGCCTCAAGTATCAAGCCTGAGATTATCTCAGGTCTGGATCTACTGATTGTCCGTGAATTGACGGGCGGTATTTATTTCGGTGAGCCACGCGGTATCCGAACCTTAGAGAACGGCGAGCAACAAGGCTATAACACCATGGTGTATAGCACCAGTGAGATTCAGCGTATCGGTAAGGTTGCTTTTGAATTGGCAAAAACACGCGCACAGGCTGCAGGTACGCCAGCCAAGGTTTGCTCAATCGATAAAGCCAATGTCTTAGAAGTCACTGAGCTGTGGAAGCAGACGATGATTGAGATGCAGCAAGCGGATTATAATGACGTAGCGTTATCGCATATGTATGCTGACAATGCTTGTATGCAGCTGATTAAAGATCCTAAGCAGTTTGATGTCATGGTGACGGGCAACATGTTCGGCGATATCTTGTCTGATGAAGCCGCTATGTTAACGGGCTCTATCGGTATGCTACCGTCTGCCAGTCTTGATGCTGCCGGTAAGGGTATGTATGAGCCGTGTCATGGTTCAGCGCCCGATATTGCTAGCCAAGACAAAGCCAATCCCTTGGCAACGATATTGTCTGTGGCGATGATGCTACGCTATACCTTTAAACAAGAACAAGCTGCACAAGCGATTGAGCAAGCGGTCAGTGAAGTGCTCGATGATGGCTTACGTACCCTTGATATCTTGGACAGCACTGAGGCAGGCTTGAAGCAAGTAGGCTGTCAAGAAATGGGTCAAGCAGTATTGGCTAAACTGGTATAAATAAACTGCGCTAATAGCTTCTTTACAATATATTTTAATCGTCTGATTTTTCTACTAAAACCCATAAATTGCTCAGCAGTTTATGGGTTTTTTATGCGCCGACGATTCGACATTACTGATGAGAACAATTCAGTCGTAAAATTCAGGATGCGGCACTTACAATACTGATCAGGCAGGCGTTGCATTAACACAGACACCGTAGGATAAGGCGTTTAGTAACACAAAGCCGTTATATGCTCACAACGGAATATGGCAATATTGGTAACTTCCAAATAAGCAGTAATAATGTTATTCCTCCAAAGACTGCTCATTAGCAATGTAAACGATAGATGTAAATAGTGGGTAAGAATAATAAGTACTAATAACGAAATTTCTAGAGCGTGTCCTCATTTTTAGCCTATTTATTTCAGATTGAGGACACGCTTTAATAAAACAAAAAATAATTTTAGGAGCATTACATGTATCAATTGACAAAAATAAGCACTGCGTTATTGGCGATTGGTTTATCAACCACTGTTTTCATAGGTCAAAGCGTAGCAGCAACCACTGAAAATATGACAGCGACCGATGAAAGCACGGCAGCAACCCCTGAAGATACGCAGGCAACCAATGAGACTACGACGACGAATACTGCTAATGTCCCTAACCAAGTCGCCACCAACAGAGATATCATCAACGGAGCTATTCCCAACAAACCTAACCCGAACATGCTTGGTAAGGCCGTGAGAGATGATGCTACTGATATGAGTCCAGTGACCAATGGGGTTAGCCAAAAGCTGACGGGCAACAGTAAGACCGCCGTATCGCTGAATAAATTTTTACCCACGATTAAGTACAGTACAGAAAATCTGCCAGCGACTGCTCAAAAAGTGAATGCAGCCAATTGGCAGGCGGGGGCAGATATCGATCGTAATACGGGCACAAAGTTGCAAGCATTATTAAATTGGCAGCACAGCGGCGTTGGTCCTGTGGATGGCTATTGGGGTAAAAACACCCGTAAAGCCATGCAAGCGTTCCAAAAAGCCAAGGGCTTGACGGTCACAGAGACATTAAATAACGAAACGTGGCAAGCATTAACCAAAAACGACCAACTGCTGGCGCAACCCGTATTGGTCAGCTATCAGTTGAGCGAGGCGGATGTCAATATCAAAACCACGACCATTCCAGCAGCAGCAAAAGAAAAAGCAAAGCTCGAGGGGATGTATTACGAAAGCGTGATAGAAGGACTGGCGGAAAAATTCCATATCAGTGAAAAGTATCTTAAAGCGCTTAATCCTAATGCCAGTTTTAGTGCTGGCGAAACCATCATCGTCTACAATCCGGGTAATCCGAACACCAAGGCTGTCAGCCGCGTGGTCGCTGATAGAACGACTGAAACGCTCTACGCTTACGATGCGCAAGACAATTTGGTCGCCAGCTATCCAACCACCGTAGGCAGCACGGCAACGCCATCGCCCACAGGCACGCACACCGTAGCAGTCAAGGTGCATGAGCCTAATTATACTTATACTGCTGATGATGGTAGTAAGGCGATTATTCCACCTGGCCCTAACAACCCTGTAGGAATGGTGTGGATTGGACTAAGCAAGCCCTCGTATGGTATCCACGGTTCGCCAGACCCTGCTCGTATCAGTCGCCAAGCCTCGGCAGGTTGCGTACGTTTGACCAACTGGGACGCGTTAGCGCTGCTAGGCGTCATTCAAAATGGGGCAACCGTAACATTTAAATAACGGTTCAGTATTAGGGCGTGTCTTCAATTCAAGCGCTTGTATCTATATGGGCTAAAAATGGCTAAATTTTGCCAAACATCGTCAAATAGCTGATTAATATCCCAATATTATTTGCGCTATTTTCCTCGTTTGACGGCAATTTATCTCATTTTTATGAGCATTTTTAAAATGAGGACACGTCCTAGTAAATCTTAAAAGCCAGACAAAAAAATACCGCTGTTGAATAGCGGTATTTTTTTATGATAAAAACCAATAACTAGCATATGATAGGCAATAATGAGTAGGTTAGCAATATCATTATTATTATCCGTTAAACCACTCAAGAATTTATATCAGTGCAAACCGTTTATTAATAAAACGTCTCGATACAAATGCCGTTATAACCATTCTAGGAAATAATAATTTAGTTTTTGCCACGATAAGTGATACGACCTTTAGATAAATCATAAGGTGTCATTTCGACCTTCACTTTATCACCCGTCAAGATACGAATGTAATGCTTGCGCATCTTACCGGAGATGTGTGCAATGATTTCGTGTCCGTTTTCTAAACGAACTTTAAACAATGTATTTGGAAGGGTGTCAATGACTTCGCCTTCAAATTCAATAATCTCGTCTTTTGCCATAATTTGTATCAATCAATTAAAAATAAGCCGATATTATACGTAAGTTTGCTGATTAAAGCAATACAGCCCTAGGTTTCTACTTGACAGTCTGTAACTGTTATGTATGTCCATTGAGGTTCATTCAGTCGGGCAAATTTAGCCAAATGGGCGTCAAAGAGGCGTTAGGTAATAGCTGCTGAAAGCGTTCAGGATAGTAGGCGTTAATAAAATACAAGCCATCACCAGAGGCGGTAGGCGGTGCAATGGTACGGTCTTTTTTGGCTAAAATATTTAAAAAATCGCTTGGCTCTAAGTCATGTCTCCCAATAGCATATAATGTGCCCATCAAGTTACGCACCATGTGATGCAAAAAACCATCTGCTTGGATATCAAAAACAATGAACTGACCATGAGCAAATAACCTAGCATGGCTAACGTTACGTACCGGCTGATTAGACTGACAAGCCGCCGCGCGGTAGCTGCTAAAATCGTGAGTACCGACGATATCGGCAGCCGCCAATTGCATCGCCGCCAAGTCGAGTGGCTCATAGATATGCGTTACTTGATGATTTAAAATAGCAGGGCGCTGTGCTTGATTTAGGGTGATATAACGATAACGGCGGGCAATGGCACCGAAACGCGCATGGAAGTCCGCTGGCATCGGTTGAATCCAGCGCAGGGCGATGTCATCAGGCAACAAGCTATTGACGCCGCGCAACCAGTTTTGCGTAGGCCGATAAGCACGGGTAGTAAAATGGGCAATCATATTGCTGGCATGCACACTGGCATCGGTACGACCAGCGGCGATCACTTCTACCGGTTCATTGGCGACCTTACTGATGGCAGTCTCTAGCGCTTGTTGGACACCGAGCACTTCTCGTTGACGTTGCCAGCCATGGTAATGAGTACCCAAAAACTCAACCGCAATCGCTAAGGTATAAATGGGTGAATCGTCAGACGCTATATGCTTAATCTCAGTCATGGTGTGTTCAAAATATATACAGTTGAGTAGGAGGTAGTGGTCTGTTAGCGTTTTTTAATGGTTGTACCAGCTTGGGTGACATTATTCAGCCAGCGCTGTCGACGCCTTGCAGGACTGTCATAGCGCAGCAGCAGCCATAATAAGCGAGCATAAATAGCGGGGATCGTTAAGCGCCCGCCAGCTATTACATGATAATCATACTGCCAACTACCAGCAGCGTAACTATCGCTCACCCCGCCAAAGGGCGATTGGCTGGCACAGATCACCATGTGGCCGCGCTCATAAGCCAGTTGTAGAGCAGCTGCCAGCGCGTCCGAATAGGGGACATTGCCTGCGCCAAATCCTAGTAGCATAATGCCAGAGGGTGGCTGCGACAATAATGCTTGTAGCTGATTGCTCATCACCTCGGTGTCATTAGGCAAACAGTATAAAGCATGGATGCGCACCTGCTCAGCGCGACCTTGAATAGCATCAATTATATCGTATTGGTCATCAAGCCAATGCTGTCGCCGCGTGTCTGGTAATGCTCTTATATAACTATTGGCAGGATAAGCGGCTCGAGAATGTCCGGTAAATGCCATTAGATCATGACTGTGTATCTTTTGCACCGTTTGTGCTGGCCATGACTCACCACCAAAGCAAATTTTAATGCCTGATTCGCCAGCCGCTGCGAGTTTTAAGGCGTCAGTCAGATTGTCCCATGCGTCACTATTGGCATCGACACTATAGTCATGCAACACTTCACTGTCTAGTAACGGGCGCATACTGCCAGTCACAACGATACTAATATCGCTACCGGCGAACGCTTCTGCTAAAAACGCCCCTAAATAACTTAAGGTGTCAGTACCAGTGATTAAGACAAAGCGTCTGTTACCTTGTGCATATGCGCTTAATAGGAGCGTATAAAAATGTACAAAGTCGCTAGGAGTCAGTTGGCTGCTGTCTTTAATTAATGCATTGTCAAGCCATGAAATCTTAGGTAGATGGCTCGCATTATCTTGCTTAGCCAGCAGTTGTTGCAATGTAGGCAAAAATATTTCAGCAGATAAAGGTGCTAAGGGTCGTCCGTAGCTACCAAAAGTACCACCAGCATAAATGAGGTGAATAGGGTCGGATAAGTTTTTTGTCATAACAGAGGATGGCATAGTATGGACGCAGTCAATGAATGTGAAAAAAAGAGAGGAAAGCTTAGGAATGATAGGTAGTATGATAATAGATATTATAAAGGTTAAATGCAAAAAAAATCAGCAAGTATTTATTCTAAATGATATAGAAAATACTTGCTGATACGAGAAGAGGTTATTGACTATGCGGTGCGGTCGAGTAGCACTTGAGCTTGCTGCTGCTGTTCGCTAGTACCTTGAGTGATGACTTCATTTAGCAAACGTTTGGCACTATCATATTCACCCAACTGTAAGTATTGACCAGCTAGATCTAAAGTGACTTGATTGCTATCCAAGGTTTTAACAAAGTCAAAGTCTGCGGCGAAACGTGAAGAGAAGTCTTCAGTTATTTCGACCTGATTGTCAGTAACAATCTCACTGTCTAGCGCGCTTAAGTCAGGTTCAGCTTCAACGGGTGTCGCTGCTGTTGGTGCATCTGCTAGCGAGTCAAAGTCAAAATCATCACCTATCAAAGTATTGTCATCGAACATCAATGGCATAGTAGGTGTAATGCTAGACTCTTCACGAGTATTTTCTACGTTATTATCATCGAGCTGAAACTCTTCAGAACTATTGTCTTCAAAGATGCTGTCTTCAAAGCTGTCACTTTCAAGGTCATTGTCTTTAAAGTTGTTCTCTTCAAGGACAAAATCACCAAGATCATTATCTTCCACAAGAGCAGGTTGTTCACTCTCTAAGACATCATCGGTAGGCAGTGATTCATCGATGTCATCTAACGATAAGGTAAGGTCATCTTCGCTATTTTGAGGTGCATCTATAGTGGCTTCATTAGTCGCTTGCTCAGCATCTGCATCCACAGCAGTCTCTAAGTCTGCAAAATCTAAGACAAAGTCTTCATCTTCTAGCGTGATGTCTTCAGACGCGCTATCAATAACAGCGGCATTGACAGAAGGCTCGGTATTATTATCGGTTTGTGCAGGCACATCAAGGCCAAAGTCGAAGTCGCTGATATCATCGTCTTGAATAGTAGGCGTAGCATTGCTAGCGTCTAGAGCCAGATTTTCTTCTTCAGCGATATCGACCTGACTGACCGGCATAATACTAGTAGCAGTTGGCTCGTCAACATCATCTTCTAAGTCACTAAGTGTTAGCTCAAAGGTGTCATCGACGTTTTCAGTGGTAGCGCTGACATCATTAAAATCATCAGATACTGCGGGTTTTTCAGTAGGCGTATCGAGTAAAGAAATCGCACTATCTTCGGCAGAAACGGTATCTTGGACAGTAGGTGTATTATTGACTTGGCTGGCAGGTAAGTCAAAATCTAAACTTTCAAAGTCAGTATTTTGAGTATCTTGCGCCGCGACTGCATGTTGTGCTACTTGATTCTGCTCTTCAACCAGCAAGGCTTTTAGTTCGTCAGCTTGTGCAATGCTTTTTGCATCACTATGACTTTTGATACCGTCATAAACTCTATAAAAGTCATCTGTTTGATTGATGGTCGCGTATATACCCAGCAGCTTAAGTGATAGCTGGCTGTCATTGGGTTTTTCTATGAGACCACGATTGAGGGTTTCGATGGCTTTGTCGTAGCGCTGTTGATCGATAAAACGCTGAGCAACCGACAGATTATCAAACTTGCCTTCGTTACTCGCGTTTTGCTGCGTAGGACGATGCTGATTGGCTCCAGAAGTGGTTACTGGGGCATTGGCTGCCAAGTTTTTACCAGCCTGTATAGGCGCGCGTGCCGATGGTTTTTGCGCTTTATTTTTGCGCATTACCAAGACAGCTATTAGTAAAATAAGCACCAGTCCGGCGATGATATATAGCATATTGTCCATAGTTACTCCCACGCCTACGATCACTGTTTGCAGTACACTGCGCTGATCAGTCAGGCAATTATTGATTGCGTAATTTTTTGAGACGAGCTTGAAGCTCCGCCAGTTTTTGGTTTTGTAATTGCAGTTTTCTAGTATAGCTGTCGAGTGTACTGTTGGTTTTTGACAGGCGCTGCGCTTGTGATGCCGCTTTCTGCCTAGAGGCTTTGAGCGTCGCTAAAGTTTCTGTACTGAGACCATTACCCGTGATGGTTGCTGCTTTGGCTTGAGTCCCATCGGCGTTGCCATTTTTATTGGCATCGTGACCGGGCGCGAGTACAGAAAAGCGCGCTGTTGGCAATGTCTGAGTGTTAGTAATGGCTGGCTTCTCAGGATTTTTGGCTGCTTGAGTTGTCTTAGATGGTTGCTCAGGCGCTGTCTTAGGCATTATTTTTGCCGCTGGTTTTGCTGCCGCTATTTCCTTACCGCTAGGGGTGTTTGCGCTCATTCGATATTGTCTTTGAGCATCAATAGCCGCTTCTAGATTTTGCTGTGATGGCACAACCTCATAGTTGGGTAAGCTCAGCTTAGCGTCTGCTTTGAGTTGATCTGCGTCTTTATTGATAAAAGCATTCGGGTTTTGGGCCTGAATCTGTTTCATGACCGTTTGAACGTCTAGATTGTTTTTCTGAGCAACCTGCTGGGCAATGACCCACAAACTATCGTTACGCTGTACTTGATAGTCAACTGGCGTGCTACTAGCGTTGTTAGTTCCTGTACCATTTGTAGCTGCGACATTGCTATTTACTGTTGGCGTAGCTGAAGCAATCTCGCTAGAGGGGATATGGCTTGGCGCTGTAGTAATAGCGTTGCTAGTATTTGCCGCGGGTATAGCTGCAGCGTTTGCAGCATTAGCGTTTGCAACATTGTTACTTGGTAGCGGCGATGTAGACGAGTTGACCATGATGCCATTATTGCTCTTATTACTAGGCTGTATCTGTCTTGTGATTTGAATATTCAGAATATCGAACTGTTTGTCAGTGATTTCAGCCGTCGTCTCATTATTTACCGCGACATTGTTAGCCATTACTTTATTAGCGATTACTTTGTTTTCGGTAGAATTGTTAGCTGCCTTGACTATAGCGCTGGTATCGTTACCACTAGCAGCCGTTGTCATAACGCTGTTGTCAGTATTTGCACGACCATTGTCCAAATGACTGACCGACTCACGGCTATTATCATTAGCGCCAACCAAAGCAACGCTATCATTGATACTAAAACTGCCATTCAAACGGCCATTATCCAAGCGGCTAGGGGCATAAACAGGGCTATTGCTTTGTAGCGTAGACGCAGTATTTTCCGGCAAGTTTGGCGTAACTGTCGGGGCTTGAATAGAGGTTTGAGCAGTGCGCACAGGCATTTTAGGCGCTGACAATGTTGTTGCAGTTGCTTTTGTTAATTCTGTTGCTTTAGGTGTTGATATCAGTGGTGGCGGCGCACCTCTTCTAACCGTCAACGGTTTGGCATTGGTGGCTGACATGACAGGTAAATTAGGTTTTTTTGCCCCTGTCACGATGTTTTTGGCGGCTTTAATCGGTACGCTCTCATCAAGAGGCATGAGTAATGTCTTAGGAATGACATTACGTTGACCCCCGTCATTAATGGCTAAGACCACATCGGCAAAAGGCTTAGAGACGGGCTGCGTGGTATTGATCAAAACCTGACCGCTGGTCGCTGATGTTGGTCTAAAGCTAACCGTCATCGAATCTGTTGGCGTCAGCCCCATTTGTTGATAAATAACAGGATTGGCCAAGCTGGCTGAAAAGTCGGCGGCTTTAATATCAGTGACCACAATGCTGGCAGTCAAGGGTTCGTGCTGTGCAGAGGTGACAACAGTCTTACCGATCGTTGCTGCTTGCGCGCTAGAAGATATAGCCACATAGCCTATGGAATAAAGTAACGCCATCGACACCGCACAATTTACAGTAGTCAAGCGATGAGATAAATGACAAGACATGTGCAGCCCTTAGAATGTGAGTTACCTGTGCTGTTATAACAAAATACGGTTTAGTTTACCAGTTTATTTCATAGACGTTGTTTTTTAGTAGCTACTGTACAGTAATGCTGACTGATAATATTTTAAGTAAAGAGTATTATTTCACTTTTTTATCAAGGAGCATCGCATCGCCATAGCTAAAAAAGCGATATTCAGCTTGGATAGCATGTTGATACGCTTGTTCGATAGCGCCCTTACCTGAAAATGCTGATACAAGCATCAATAGTGTGGACTTGGGCAAGTGAAAATTCGTCAGCAGTCGGTCTATGACGCCAAACTTAAAGCCAGGATATATAAAAATATCGGTGTCGCCTGACCAGCTAGAAAGCGCGTTGCCGTCAACTGCCGTTTTTTGATACGCAGTTTCAAGGACACGCGTCACCGTTGTACCAATAGCGATGACTTGCTTGCCATTCGCATGGGTTTGATTAATAAGATCGGCGGTTGGTTGTGGCAGATGTGCGTATTCGCTGTGCATGGTGTGGTTGAGTAAGTTATCCGTTTTAACAGGAGCAAAAGTACCCGCGCCAACGTGCAAGGTAACAAACGCTGTATGAATACCTTTTGCCGCAAGCCTATTTAATACCGTTTCATCAAAATGTAGGCTGGCTGTGGGTGCGGCGACGCTGGCAAGCTTGGCCGGATCATGAAAGACCGTTTGATAACGAGTATTGTCTGTGTCATCAGCGTGACGCTCAAAGTAGGGCGGAATGGGCAACTCACCATAAAGCTCTAAATGAGGCAGAATAGACGCATCAAAGGCTAAAATAAACAAATTGTCTTGGCGACCAATCATCACGCAGCCCATGTGACCATCAGCGAGCGCTAATCGCTGCCCCAGTTTTGGCGCTTTACTGGCTTTGACATGGCAAAGGGCCACATGCTCTCTAATAACTGGTTGCTCGTCCGTCGTCACTAAGTGCAGAGTCGCTATATCCAAATCCGAGAGTTCAATCAAACGCTCAATCAATACCTCCACCTTGCCGCCGGTATCCTTTTGACCAAACAAGCGCGCTTTCATGACTTTGGTATCGTTAAATACGATCAAATCGCCCGCATTTAACAAATCAGGTAATTGCGCAAATAAACGATCCTCTGCTTGACTGACCTTATCACTATTATTGTCAGCAGGCAGGTACAACAATTTTGAGGCTGAACGCTCTGACAACGGGTAACGAGCAATCAAGCTATCTGGCAGCTCATAATCGTAATCATCTACGCTCAAATAGTTTAAGCTATCATTGTTTCCATCAATATGAATGGCAGTATTACTATCGGCAACTACAGGGTGAGAATTGGTCATAATCAGTCTTTGAAAGGATAGAATTTTGGCGTAATTGTAGCAGAAATCAGAATATGAAAGGATAATTACTAAGGCATGTCCTCAATCTAAACGTAAGCAACTAAATGTTTAACACACACTACCATTCATCTCATTTTTATCAGTATTTTTAAAATGAGGATACGCTCTAAAGGGTGATTTCGTGTAAAAGCTATTTTGGCTACCCAAATAGCCTAAGCATTTTTATCAATCATAATTAATCCTATAGTTGTTCCACCAAAGAAATATTAGGGTCTGTTGAACATTCAAATGTGGCACTGGCAGTGGCTATTTTTTAGACAATACGCAGTGAAATTTTTGACGCCTAGTCATTCTAGGTTAGATAATTTCGCCATGTATTGGCAAAAAATAGCCCTGCCCTGAAAGGCTGATACTAAAATCACCCCAAACGTTGTTGTAAACCTAGCTAAGGTCTCGACATTATCGTCGGTTTACGCCTGATTTGATAAAAGTTTGGGACGATTTTAGCAATCAGTAGTCCTAATATTTGAATGTTCAACAGACCCTAGGTTATTCAAATAAATTTAACTGTGGTAATAATTGTGTGGCAGGGGTCAATGAAGAATAAGTCACCCCAACCAGCCTAATAGGCAGCTCGCGTGGAATGTCTAAAAACAGCTTATCTAACCAGTAGTGAGCATCTATAGCATTCACAAATGCAGTCGATAAGGTGTGTGAGCGCGTAATTTGAGTAAAGTCTGCGTATTTAATCTTCAGTGTAATGGTATAAGCAATCAATTGCTTCTTTTGCATTTGTCTAAATGCATCGTCATTTTGCTCGTAGATTTGTGCTTTTAGTTCGTCGTTATTGTTTAGATTGTCTCTAAATGTGGTCTCAGAGCCTACCGATTTATGCGTGCGCTCAGATTTGACAGGGCGCTCATCACGACCATGAGCAATGTCATGATAAAACTGGCCACGCTTACCAAACTCCTGCACCAATATAGCGGCTGGCGTGCGTCGAAGGTCGGCGCCATTGCTCACACCCATCGCATGGAGGCGCTTGGCAGTTGCTTTGCCAATACCATGAAAGCGCTCGATAGGTAGTGTACTAATAAAAGCATCAGCATCAGCTGGGGTGATAATCGCTGTACCGTTAGGCTTATTAATATCAGAAGCAATTTTGGCTAGCATCTTATTAAACGACACGCCTGCAGAGGCTGTTAATCCAGTTTGTTCTAAGATTTGCGCCCGTAACCAATTGGCCATCAAAGTCGCAGAACCTTGCTGGGCTTGCAAACCCGTGACATCGAGATAAGCTTCATCCAAAGATAACGGCTCAATATGCGGTGTCAAGCGGTGCATGATACTGCGGATATCGCTACTGACCGCACGGTAGACATCAAAGCGTGGTCGCACAAATACTACTTCAGGACAGCGTTTGCGCGCCTCGTAACAGGACATCGCCGAGCGCACACCAAATTTACGGACTTCGTAGCTAGCTGCAGCTACCACGCCGCGACCATTTGGGTCACCACCAACTACTAATGGCTTGCCACGTAGCTCAGGAAAATCACGCTGTTCGACACTGGCATAAAAAGCATCCATGTCGATGTGAATAATCTTACGCAAGCTTGGTTTGATAGAAGCAGTCATGACAACTATTTTACCTGATTTGGTGATTATTTTGGTATTGATTGTAGGAGGTGGGAACGAGCTACGATGATATGCTTGAATGAACAGATCTAAGAAAGTAACAGACATAAATAGCTCTGATTTAAACTTCTAGTGAGTTAGTGTGCCTCTATTAATAGGCTTATCTTTATCATCGCATGAAATTTTTCTTAACAATTATTCTAATAATTATTCTAATAATTGTGCGATGACTATCTGGTCATCGATAAATTAATACCGTTTATCATAAATAAATGCTTTTTATATTACAGTTTTCCTTCTGAAGTTTTACACTAGAATTTCAACAGAAGTAAACGACTGTTGAAAGGACAAAAAATGCCTTATCCGCTTAGTTACTAAAATAATGATAGGTGTTGTTTATAGCTCAGGCCATGCTTTTAGAGCAAGTAATGGCACAAGTCATCATCGTAAAAAGATGTCTTTTTAATGATGATACAAGACAATTAAGGAGCCGCTGATGAATAACGAATTAAAAGGGAGCGATTTGACAAGAGCAATGCTGACACGTGGTGATAAAGAGATATGGTGTGCAGTTTGTGATAACAGCGATGAGCAAGCAATGATGGATCATTATGGTAATGATTTTACCGCTTATATTGTCTCATACTATGACGGATATTTTTATTGTAGCAGCGGAACACCTTGGGGTTACGCAGTACCAATCAAAATAAGTGCCGTCATGCAATATGAGGTAGGAATATAAACATAATGACCAATCATGCTGGCACAAAAAAACCTCCAAAATAGGAGGCTTTATTGTTAATAAATAATGGTACCAGTGGTCGGACTCGAACCGACACGCTTTAAAGGCAACGGATTTTGAATCCTTTGGCTATCTCAAATAACTAGATATACTTAACGATAATAAGCAATGAGTAGAGATAAAATATATTTATAAACAATGACTTAGGGTTAAATTAACTATATTTAGCTATAACTAAAAAGATGTAACAATATTTTTCAAGTATCAAATAAGTATCAAAATTACTTTTAAAAATTGGTTTGTTTAACTAGTTTTAGATCTCGTCGTTAATTTTAATATGATGAAACGCATTTATGTAACGGACTTCGATTCAGTTAAGAGTACCAAAAAAGTTATCAGCAGATTGTACAAAATATTAAATTATATAGATTGTAATAATTAAACTTTGACCCAACCGTTTATCCCTAATTATTACATTGAATGCGCAGCATATCGAATCAGCTGCGTACATTTATTTATTGCTTAGCCAATAAGCTCTCTAGTACATAATTCTTTATTATACATTAGATACAAGCAGTCCTTAGTAGTCCAAATGCATTTAATATCACTGATCCTCTTCAGATTCGAGCGATTGTCATTAAACTATTGATTTAGCGCGTTTGGATAGTCGAGCTTATTATTTGCTTATGCTTCCTAAAGGTGCAGATGACCTTTTTTTAATATTTAGTACTCTTCATAAGTAGCTTTAAGGTCACGTTAAGACATTTCTTTACCAAGGATCCATATTAGTCCAAGCATAAACATAACCGAGAACCTCTAAGCTGTCTGTTTTGGATTTAGAAATTTTCTCATCTGGATATTCCTTGTTCTTACATTGTAGTAGCAGGCCACCATCAGACTGATTAAATAGTGCTCTTACCCCGTAAAAGCTATCCGTTCTTATCAAGTAAAACTTGCCGTTTTTTATAGTGCGTTTAGTTAAATCTACTGAGCACTGTGCACCAATAGTGATTATCGGCTGCATGCTATGGTCTTCTTGATTATAGAATAGGGTCTTACTTAAGTTACTGTTCGTCCGTTCAGCAATTTCAGATTGCGACCTTAATGGTTGTTCTACATGTTTAAAATTTTCTATAAAAACACTTAAATTGGGATATTTCTTTATCTGTTCTAAGGTCGACCTATTTTCAATAAAATCATCCGCTCTTTCCTCCCATTCTAGCCACTCTTCATACTCTTCGATTTGACGCTCTTGTTCAGCAGAAGGCTCGTATCGTTTTTCAAACTCTTCATGCTCACTAAAAATCTTATTCTCAAACTCTTCTTTTAAAAATCTAATACTATACGGAAGTCTAGGTTCTAAACCGAGCTCTGTAATGTAATGATCCCTCATACTTTCTTCGTAAGCGTTCATATAGTCCATAGCGTCGTCAATATCTTCATAAGAACTATAAGGATATTCACCATTCAATAACCAATATTCTGATTCACCTAGAACCTGTGAAAGGCGGAGTAAATATTCGCCACTTGGTTTGGCTTTACCAGCTAACCATTTTGATATGCTTCCTTTAGAAACCCCCGTAGTTTTAACAATATCTACTTGTTTAAGTCCTTTCGCCTTCATGCACTCTTTAATTCTATTAGCCATCTGTTTTAGATCTTCACTCACAAATTTCCCCTTAACTCATAAAAAGTTTCTTGTATTTATTTTATCACGAGAAACTTTTAAAAGAAATAGCATAAAATAGTGATTTCTTATGCCATAGCTACTTGTACCCTGCTATACATGAAAGTTACATTACTTAACAATAATAATTTAGGTTTCGATTGATTTTGATAGTTTCGAGAGTAAACTATACTTACTAGTATTTAGAAGTAATAATCTATATCGACAAGGAAAGAAGTTATGTATCGCAAAAAAACTTGGTCAGAATATACAGATGATGAAAAAGAGATTTTAAAACAAAAAGTCATTGAAGCTGCTCCAAATACTCCTTTTTCGCCTGAATTCGCCGCCGCCTACATAGGCAAATCATTGCACACGTTGCAGCATATGCGCTGTCATAAATCAGATGCTATTACATACAGCAAAGTCGGCCGACATATTTTGTATAGAAAAAGACATCTGGATGAATACCTTGATAGCTGCGAAAAATCATGTACATCGAGCTAATTTTTAAAAAGCTGTTAAGAAACTTAAAACTTAGCTTCATATTAATTGAAGGAATCTGAAAAATGCCAAAGCAAAAATACGAAACAAATGGCAGTAGTGGAATGCATTATGTGAATCATAATTTCGGTGATTGGGAGCTCGAAACACGTCATATGACGCGTATAGAGAAAAGCATATATTTAGATATGCGTACGAATTATTTAAAAGATGGTAAGCCGTTTACTTCTGATGTAGATCTATTGGCGCACAGGTTATCTTGTAACAGTGATGATGAAAGAAAGGCCTTAGAAATAATTTTAAAAGATAAATTTAAATTGGATAAACGTACTAAATCCTACAAACACACTATTTGGGAAACTATCCTGAAAAATTATAAAGCTCGCAATTGGAAGAACAGTACAAACGATACAGTAAATAATGATGACGTCACGATTCATAACAATAGTGTTATTCCAACCACTCCCTTAACTGATGCTCAAAGAAAAGCCAAGTCACGTGATGCTGAAAAGATAATGCGTCAGCAGTTATCAGACATAGGTGTAGATAGCACAGGCACTAAAGGCATGACTAAGTTGCGAAAATTATTTGACATACATCAGCATAAAATTAACTCAAACAACAATAACATTGCAACGTGTCACTCTGAGAGTCACGCAATAGTCACGCAAAAAGAAGCTATAACTATAAAACATGAACTAGAAAACAGAAAACAAGAAACATTTGAGAGAGAGGCGCACTCACAAGGTTCTTCTATTGTGTGCTCAGATGTTCAAACTGATTTTGTTGAGCAAAATGATACTAACCATGATTTATCCACTAGCGGTTATGATGGTATTGAAAAATGGCAAGCACCCTCAAAGAGCGTTATGCAAGTTGATCTATCTCAGGCAAGTGTGAAATTAGAGATGACAGATAATGAGTATAAGTTACACGTTGAAGATTTTAAAACTTATTACGCAGAGAAGGCTCAGAACGGCAAGCCTTTAGAAAGTGAAGGTATTCGTAAGCTAAGACTACGCCAATGGTTACAACGTGTTGCAGATCGCCAACTCACTACTAAAGAGCAGACTGATAAACGCTTCAATATCGATGATGAAGACTGGGAAAATGAGAGAAGTAGCAAATCAAATAAGAATGATAGCAGAGAGAGTACGACTGATGTTTATCACCCCAGTCATAAAAATTCATCAACTTCTAAAGTTAAAGCCAACCCTAAAATTAATGTAGTTCTTAACGGATTATGGAAATCAACTTTACCTAAAATGTCAGTTGATGAAACCTACTCATATATAGAACAGCATCACATGCCAGGCGAGTCGAAGGATGAGACGTATGATCGATTGATAACTGAAATACAAAAAGAAAATAAATTTGAGACAGTATGAAAACTACAAACTTAAAACCGAATCAAAAGCTTATTAATTTAAATAGAGACAAATTGCTTATACATCCGCAAGCTGAGCAAGCTTTAATAATTTGGCAAAGGCTCAGGCTCAGCTCATCTTCTGTAAGCATTAGATATCTAGATAAGTTTTATTGCCCGCCTATCAGAGTGATCAAAAACAGTAGTGATACATTATTTTTTATTAATGATTTTAAGAGAGTTGATGAGATATTAAGACTGCAAAGTACGGACAGTTATCCATGTCTCATCACACCAGAAAGTATTAAAGATATTCGAATGCTGGCATGGGCTGAGGTAGTGCAACTCGTCAACCTAAAAAATATTAATCACCCTGACTTATTTAAGGCGCTTAAGCAGAAAGCGCCCAGCTCAGTTATTTGTAAATTGATGCGCATAGATGTTTTATCCGTTGAGTCGTATTGTAAATTTGCCGGTATTAAAAAGGCAGACTTTGAGTATCAACAATGTAGAAAAGCTATTCAGAACAATGTGATAGGTATTCCAAAAAACATGGATTGGCTGGTGAACTAATTATGATGAATTTAAATAAGAATGAGTTGGATATAGTTCTTGATAAGCTAGTACCTGAAGGGTCTCCTGATGTTGTAAGAATACAAGATTTGATTATTTACGTTTTGGGCTTTAGACCAAATTTTGCTTTGAATATAAACTTCGCTATAGATATATTTGAGGTTAATTTTACAGAAGGTGAATGCTCTGACATAGCAACTAGAATTATTAAAGAGCAGAAAATTGAAGAATGGGCTGTCTCTTATATGCTGATACTTTTTTATCAGAAGTATGGTGAGGTAGATAGAAAAAGCATTGCCTGGCAGTTTATGAGCATATATCTACAGATCATTGTAAGAATCACAATGCGTGGAGATGGTCATCTTGCTAAGGTGAGTCAGTTAGGTGTTAGAGTCAGAATGGGGTTAAATGCGAACAATCCACAATCTGAAATAGTAAAGGAGCTTATTGGTATACATGCCCAGCAGAGTTCATTAGAAAGTGTACTACATGCTATTCGCCAGTATGAGGTTTTAACTAAGCAGTCAGAAGCCTCAAGTAAGGTTGTTAATAAAAAGCTGGCAGGAAAGATTGGTCGTATTAGGCTCGCTTACGAGGTCGTAGCGGAAGATAAGGCGTTTATTGGCAAGACTTATTCTAAGTCTGATGACACTGACAATAATAGTGTTGGTTTAAACAAGGTTTTTCTTGATAGTGATGATGAACCACTTAGAGCCACTATATTTGGAATAAGTCACCAAAACGATAATGTGTCCTCCAATGAAAATTTAGCTGATGATGATCCAGAGAAGCTTTTAGATAACGATTTTAAGCCTTCTAGATATACTGCTAAGTCTGCTGAACTGCAGCAATGGAAACTCAAAAATAACTTTCGCCACGCTAGGCGCAATCAATTTGGCTTTCCAACAAGTTTACGGCAGCTAAGTTTACTGAGTATTCAAAAATTGTTTAATAGAGTTTGGCAGCTTTCAATGGTTACGGATGATTATAGTCGTTTTGGCTATGTAGTTATCTTAATGTCATTCCTTAGTGGACGTAAGATCCAAGAAGTCATTAATGAACTTGGCAAAGAGAAAAGCCAACGCACGTGGCTCAGCAGTAAAAAAATAATAGGTGAAAGCTACTACACTTTGAAGATTGTAGTAAACGTTACTATGAATCGCAGAAGTCATCTACTGCAACATCGCAAGAGTATTGATAACGAATTTATACTTCTTTTACCTACTCAGTTGCATTCCATTATTGACGCAGTCAATATCGAAAATACAGATATATCTGAAATACTAAAAGACCTACAAGAACAATTAGACCTGCCTGCACTCAGTTATCAACACATAAATTCAGCTCTATACCTCATCATAAAAAATAAGTTAAATGAGCCGTTGCACGCTGATTTAATCACTGGTGTTGACGTTAGACATAGCTCGCCTCTTTACTACACAAGCATTGATTCTAATAGTATTGAGAATACATATAGAAGTGCTATTTTGTTAATGAGAAAATATTGTCCTGATATGATTCAATCACAGTGAGCTATGCTGAAGAAACCGTACAACTAAACTTGGTAAACTAAGCGTATTCACAGGAGTTTACCATGACCAAGAAAATCAGAACTTACAGCACAGAATTTAAAGCAGAAGCCGTTAAGAAGATAGCAAACAATAATGGCAATATCTCAGCGACCGCAAAGCAGCTTGGCATCGCCATGCAGACCTTATCTAATTGGCATAACAAAGCCAACCAAGGCAAGCTTGTAGGAACAGAGCAGTACGATCCACAGCTCATAGCCGTGATTGAAGAGAACAAGCGCCTCAAACGACAGCTTAAAGTAGCCGAAGAGGAACGAGAGATATTAAAAAAGGCGACGGCGTACTTTGCAAAGCACAGCTAGTCAGGTACGCCTTTATCAAAGATAACCAGCACTTCTTTAGCATCACCACTATGTGCCGTGTGCTAAAGATTAAGCATTCAAGTTACTACGACTGGCTGAGTCGCGATATCAGCGAGCAGCAGATACATCGCAACCATTGCGAGCTACTCGTTAAAGCCGCTCACAGTGAAAGTAAAGAACGTTATGGTTATGAACGTTTGCATGCAACGCTCACCGAGCAAGGCCATGACATTAGCCTATACATGGTTAGAAGCATTAAAGAGGAACATGGCATCAAATGCCGTCGCCACAAGCGCTTTAAAGTCACTACCGACTCCAATCACAACAAGCTGATCTATCCAAACGTACTGGATCAGAAGTTTGATGCCAGTCGCCCTAACCAAGCGTGGGTCAGTGACATCACCTATATTTGGACACTTGAGGGTTGGCTGTATTTAGCAGGCGTTAAAGACTTATACACTAAAGAGCTTGTCGGTTACGCTATTAACAAGCGTATGACCGCAGATTTAGTATGCCGTGCACTCAACATAGCGATTAAGAACAAACGACCCAGTAAAGGGCTAGTCGTTCACTCTGATAGAGGCAGTCAGTACTGTAGTCATGCCTACCATAAGATCATCAAGCAGCATCAGCTTACAGGCTCAATGAGCGCTAAAGGTAACTGCTTTGATAACGCACCTATAGAGAGCTTCTGGGGCGTATTAAAGAATGAGTTAATATATCATCAGGACTATAAGACCAGATTTGCCGCCATTACCGATATCATTAGATATATCGAGTTGTACTACAACCAAACGAGAATTCAAAAGGGTTTAGGCTATAAATCGCC